>CAZYXM010000084.1:0-1529 GCA_964651205.1 Candidatus Woesearchaeota archaeon | reverse complement strand
TAAATCTGGTTTGATTCCATTCACAGAAAAAAGTACATCTCTTTCAGGAGCGATAAAACCAACAACACCCTTCTGCCCGTGCGGCGTAGCAAACTTGTCTCCAAGTTCTGGGATTCTCAAATCCCTCATTTTTATTTGTGCTGTCTTGTTTCCCTCCCCATCCTGTGAAACAAAAACACAGTCAACAATTCCTTGTTCTTCTTGTCTTACCGCAGTACTATTTTCTTTCTTTGCTTGTATTGAAATTTCTCTTGCTTCTGATAAAAATTTCGGTGGAGAAACTTTTCCAACAACAACATCCCCTTCACCAACTTCTGCTTCGGGAAAAATAATCCCATCATCTTCTAAAAATCTATAACTTTCTTCAGTCCTATAACCTGAAACATCTTTTTCTGGAACCAAAATTTCATCTTTTAATCTGCCAGCATAATTCAACTCAACAGCATCGTATGGCTTAAAATAAGTAGACCTACCAAAACCCCTTTCAACAGAAGCCTGGTTCAAAACAAGTGCGTCCTCAATATTATACCCGTCATGGGGCATAATTGCAACAACAATATTTTGTCCAGCAGGATATATTTTTAATGTGTCATAGACAAAACTTCTTACGATAGGTTTCTGAGGATAATGCAAAATAGAAACATTTGTATCTGTTCTAACATGATAATTTGCAGCATAAATTCCAAGAGACTGTGTTTGTGTTTTTCCACCCTTAATCAATCTTGCTTGGTGATCGTGATTTACATAAGGAATCAAAGAGGTCATTAAACTTAAACATGCGACAGGAGCAACCTCAACATAATCATGTTCTGGTGTCAGATCTTTTTCATAAATAGCAACAAAAGAACTATCTTCTTCAGCAGCGTCGATATACTCAATAATCCCCTTTTCAATTAAATTTTCCCAAGTAAGTGCACCTTGGTTAACTAATTCTAAATGTTCATCTGTTAATCTAGATTTTCCACTATCTACAACAACTAAAGGCCTAAGAACACGACCAATCTCAATAGATAAAAAAATACTATCTAATAATAACTCTTTCTTGATTCCAAGTTCAATTGGTAGCTCTCCGCTTCTCCTCGCTTCTCTAACTTGCTTTGCAAAATCTTCCATAGAATCAACATACCCCACAAACATACCATTAAAAAATACATCAATATTTTTCTCTTCTTTTGACAAACCTTTTTTATTCAAAATATCAAGAACTTTATTTTCAGGTATAGAAGGTCTAGTAGAAATTCTTGCTAACATTGAAAGATTTTTTCTCAATCCAATCTCTGTTCCTTCTGGAGTTTCAATTGGACAGAACCTTCCATAGTGTGTAGGATGAAGTGTTCTCGCTTTCAAATTTTCTTGGTCTGATGCAAGCATACTTGCAACTCTCTGCAATTGTGAAATAACAGCCAAGTTGTTTGTCTTATCCATATTCTGAGTAACTCCCGTTCGCTCACCAGTCCAAGAACCAGTAGCAATTGCAGACTCAACTCTATGAGAAAACAGCGTCGACTTCGCAATAGTTTTAATAGAAT
>CAZYXM010000083.1:0-1537 GCA_964651205.1 Candidatus Woesearchaeota archaeon | reverse complement strand
CAAACTGTTTTAGTTGAAAAATCGATGCATCTGCATGTTCCTGCAGTGTCTCGTCTTTGTGCGCATCTCCGGTTAACTCTATATTTAACTTCATTTTTTCGTTTCACCGTAAATGTAAATAGATTCTCCATTATCTAGTGATATAAACTTGCCCTCAATATCTGCATGTTTTTTCATTATCTTGTCTAAATTTAGGTTCTTTTCATTATATGCAAATACTTTTGTTTTATATCTCAAGTTCTGCATATTGTAACAAAATGGGTGATTCTCCAGTATTATGTTTGAATCAGATATTACATCTTGAAAAAGAATATCGTCTGAATCTCCTACAAATCCATTAGAAAATGGCCATATTGAGTTGATTTTATGGGTTCCGGTCAATTCTTCTTTCACTTCATGCGTTTTGAAATCTGAAATTTGAGCTCTAAACTCATTTTTACCCATATATGGGGTGAAAATTCCATTCATATTTTTTATTGCATTTGCAATATCCTTTGTTTTCTCGCTTAGTTCTACAAAGATTTGGTATTTTGGAGCTACTAAAATTTGTTCGTTGATTATTAGATTTGCTCCTCCCCATTCACCTTTGCCACTTCCTTGCCCTGCGTAGCCCACACTATTGTTATAAGATAGAAAATGACGTTTTGTATTGAAATTTAGCGGTTTTATGGCTATTTTAGTGCCTTTCAGTTGCTCGTACCATGGGAGTTTGCCTTTTTCTGATTTGTCATTTCCCACTAACGCTCCTAAAAGCCCAAGAATTGTTGGTCTCGGTGGGAAGAAATATGTCAAATATTTCTTACCAGTAGTGTCAAATTTACGGAATGATGCAAAATCAGATGATAAAACAAAAGAAAAGACTTTCAATGTGTTCACCTATATTTTATCTCCGGTGGAGATATTAAGAAAATCAACATCTGAGATTTTTTCTATCTCTAAGACGCTTGGATTGTAATGCACCTCAATTTTTGTAGGTTTTGATTGTTTTATCAGTTCAATTGTTTTCTGAAGGTTCATTTTTCGTTTTTTATCCTTTTTCTCAAGTACCATGGTGTCCTTTAGGATTGGAACTAACGGAACTTTTCCATCTTTCTTATCATATTCTGCAAAAATAAATAATTCGCAGAATGCGCCAACTTTCGTTGTGCTTGTGATGTATGCTGGTGCGAATCTAAATGCTTCTTTTAGTTTATCAACATCTTTTTGAGTTAGAGAATCTATTTTGTCTTTTCCACCATAAACTTTCTTTAGGAAATTATCTTCTTGGAGGTTGTTTGGGTTGATTGTAAAGTCGTATGCGTAGTGGGCTTCTGTTAATCTTACTTCAGTACCAAGAGTTGATTGTTTTCCATATTCTCCTTTTTGTTCAGATTTTGGGGCTTGTATTTGATTTAGGTATGCTTTGCCTTCACCTAACAAATCAACTCCATAAGTAATCTGTACTGGTCCTGTTAGTGAGAAATTATTATCCTTTACAGTAAATGTTCCACCGAACATCCTTACATCAATACAATCTTTTAGAACTGAGGATGCCATT
>CAZYXM010000082.1:0-1626 GCA_964651205.1 Candidatus Woesearchaeota archaeon | reverse complement strand
TTCAATGTTTTGACATAGTTAGAATTAGTAAATATGGTATGACTAAAGAAACATACGAAAAAATTCATAGAGGTTTGAATTTTGAAGAAGTTGAAAGGAATATAGAAAGATTAATTTCAATGAATCAATTACTAAATAATAAAACGGATATACAAATGTATTTTTTATTAATGGATGAAAACAAACAGGAAATGCGACAATTTTTGGAGGAGTATGAGGGAAAAGCGTCTAGCGTGTCTATTTGGAAACCACATAATTGGACAGATGGTAGAACTTATAGGCCAATAATTGATTCTAAGAAAACATGTGGAAGACCTTCTACGGGGCCATTACAAGTTCAGTGGGATGGGAAAGTTGTTCCTTGCTGTTTTGATTATGATAGTAAAATGGTTTTAGGAGATTTTAATGTGCAAACATTAGAAGAAATTATGAGGGGTAGAGAATATAATAAAATTAGACAAGCACATATTGATGGAAATTTTTCAGAATTTCCGGTCTGTGATTCTTGTGATCAACTAAACAAAAGAACAGATGTGCTGGTATATACTAATTTGGGAAATGCCAAAGTTGGTGCCACCAATACAGAATTTTTTGATTTGCAAAAAGTTTAATTAAAAAGAATGATCTATAAAGATGTTCTTTGTCCGGTAATGTATGGGGAAAGGGAACTTCTTAAAAACTTATTGAGGTTTAATTTATAACAAACTTTCAACCAAAACTATTAATCTTTTCGTAGCTTTTCCGTCTACTAAAAATCTTTCTCTTCTCTCAGCCAATTCTTTTCGTATTTGTTCATCGGTAGAGGTTATTGTCCTTAAGACATTGCCAATCCCCTCCCAAGTTCTTGTATAAGGAATGGCGCCTAATACCAACGGAGGGAAAGGTTTTATGGAATCATCATCAACCTCTGGAACAATCCCGCCAACATTTTTATCAAAAAGACATGCTTCTGTAAGGCTTGTGCTTAGCCCCGCAGACATTGAATCTATAGATAGCATCAGTTTTCGCGTATCACACTGACGTGCAGGAATATAAACAAAACCATGCTTGGCTGCCAAATTTTCTGTAAAATTCTCCGTATCTTTTTCTCCCGGATGGAGCTTAATAGCTAATTTGATTCCTAAGTCTGATGCAGCTTCAAAAACTTTCTTTACAACTTTCATTTCATATGGGGTGTCCGTCTCTGGATGAAATGTTTGAGAAAGATAGAGATGCATGGGGTCTTTAGATAATCCTAATTCTTTTAAAAAAGTTTTCCTATCTTCTTCGCCAAAGGATTCTCTTAATGAGGCAAGGTGATCGAAAGCCACCCGTCCCACAACTCGTGTCCTTCCGATTAATTCTTGGGCTTTTTCTCCGTACTCTCTTTTGATTGTTTGAACACATTCTTCGTCCAATATTGCTAATCTTGTTGGCCACTCTTCGGGGTTTTCGCCCAGCTTGAAGCGATACTTCGCATCTTGCTCTAAGACGCCAATTGTTGGGATTCCCTCACGAATTGCTGACCGCATTATATATCCATCTGGAGTATCATATCCAGATAGTCCTGCAACAACCAAATCATATTTCTTTACTAAAGCAGGGCAATCCTTTTCAGAAGGGGTAATTCTTTGATGTTCAACTCCT
>CAZYXM010000081.1:0-1654 GCA_964651205.1 Candidatus Woesearchaeota archaeon | reverse complement strand
TCTGCTGTTTTTGCAAATTCTGGATATAGTTCTGTCCATTCTTCGTTTTCTCCTTCAGCTGAGGCTTTTAAATTTTCAAGGGTTGTTCCTATTTTCCCAGCAGGGTAGGTTGCTGTGATTTCAACAGGTCTTCCTTCCAAGAATTTGAAGAATCTTTTTGCGTGTTCTTTTTCGTTGAGAGCTGTTTCAGCGAATATGGTAGATATTTGTTCTAATCCGTCTTTTTTTGCTTGTTTAGAGAAATAGTCGTATCTCATTCTTGCTTGAGATTCTCCGGCGAAAGCTTTTAATAAGTTCTTTTCAGTTTTTGTTCCTTCAAGTGTTGCCATTTTGGTTTAGATTATGGGTTTTGATTTGTACGGTAAATCTACCACTACTTATTTTTTGTTGCGAGGGTTTTTTTAAGCAGGTCTTTTGGAATAGGGGGGGGCGAGGTTAGTTTTCTTCTGGTTCTGTTATTCCTTGTTCTTCGAAAATTTGGTCAGGGGTTTTTCCGTATTCGTCTTCGTATGTAAGAAGGATTGTATAAGCGGCTCCTAATGCGTCTTGTCCGTCTTTACATTCAGCGATATCGTCATATTCATCTTCTTCAATTAAGTCTTTTAGAGCATCTGCAATTTTGGTGGGGGTGAGGTCGTCGAGGGATTCAGGGGTTTCTGGTTCTACTACTAACTCTTGATCTTTGAATGGTGCTTTTACTGTTTTATTTTGTTCTTGTGCAATTTTTCTCATTGTATCCAATAGTGCAGTTTTTGAACAACCTGGCCCTGTTTCTACTTCAATGAAATCGCCTTTATCTTCTACTCCTAAAATTGAAATTTGATCTCCTTCTTCTGTGAACCCTCGTCTTATAATATATTGGTCTAAGATTGCTTCTGTGGTTATTTGGGTGAAGGTTGCGTCTAGTGGAATTATTCCGCTGATTTGATCTCTTGTTTCTTTTGTTTTGTTTGCGAGTTCTTGTAGTAGAATTTCTAAATATTCTCCTGTGAATCTGATTTCTCTCTCTGTTGGAGGCGGAGTGTTTTCTTTTGCTCTGGCAGCTTTAAGTTTATAGCTTCTATTTTTACTTGTACCTAGAATACTTTCTGTGTCCCAGTTTTCGTCGTACTCTTCTCTGATACCTATTCTTTCAGCGATTTCATCTAGAGTTGTTTTTTGTGGTATTTCTACATGTGAGGTTGCTAATATATTTTCTGCTAGTGATGCGATGTTTTGGACTATATCTGCTTCTTCATCTGAAATTTCTCTACCTTCTTCCTTCATTGAAGAAATGATTTTTGTTACTTTCTTTATGATTTCTTGAGAAATTGTATTTATGGTTTCTGCTTCTGAAGCTTGTTCTAACCATATTTCACGAAGTGGTCTTTCCTCTAACTCATCTGTGTAAGGTTGGTTTTGGTTTGGTTCTTCTGATGCAAATGTTGCTACTTCTTCTGGTGTTTGAAAAAATGGAGATCCATATGCATTTTTAGTTGTACTATATATTGCATAGTGTGGAACTCCTTCTACTTCAATTTTGTGTATTACTTCTCCCATTTAAATTAACTTAAATTTAAGGTCTTAATTTACCCTAAAACAGGGATTTTGTCAACCCTTTGTATAGGTCCAATACATCGAGGAGGGTTTGGTAGAAGATTTTTGACGTATGGAT
>CAZYXM010000080.1:0-1706 GCA_964651205.1 Candidatus Woesearchaeota archaeon | reverse complement strand
TTCTAATACTCCGAGTTCTTTCAACCTTTTTTGAATTGTGAGTCCCATAACTAAATGGACCATTTGACTTTTTAAACATTATTGTAATAAAATCCCCACAAACTTTATAACTTCTAATTATTTTTTTAACCTCATGCCAACTTATTCACATTCAAGACTATCTTCTTTTGAGCAATGCCCGTACAAATACAAACTCCGTTATATTGACAAAATAAAACCAGAAATAGAAAAATCAATTGAAGCTCATTTAGGAACAGCAGTTCACGACACATTAGAATGGCTTTACCTCCAAGTAAAAAACCAAATAATTCCATCAATCGACGACACAATAATAAAATACACAGAAAATTGGAAAAAAGATTTCTCAGAAAAAATAGTAATCGTGAAAAAACAATTAACAGCGCAAAATTATTTTGACAAGGGAATAAAATTCATATTAGATTACTATATGCAACATCGCCCCTTTGACGACGGAACAATAGAATTAGAAAAAAAGATTTTCATAAAACTTAAACCAGGAACAAATATTATCGGATTCATTGATAGATTAGTCGAGAACCTTAAAACAGGAGAAATGGAAGTTCACGATTATAAAACAGCAAACTTTCTACCAACCCAAGAAAAAATGGACCAGGACAGACAGCTAGCACTTTATTCAATCGCCGTCAAAGAACAATTCGGGCAAGACAAAGAAGTCCAATTAATATGGCATTATTTAGCGCATAATAAAAAAATAACCTCAACAAGAACAGACAAACAATTAGAACAACTAAAAGAAGACACAATAAAACTAATAAATAAAATAGAAGCTACAACAAAATTTCCAACAGAAAAATCAATTCTTTGCGATTGGTGTGAATTTAAAACAATGTGTCCTGAATTCGGAAACGCGCCCACAGAAAAACCAGAATCCTCTGAACTTCCAGAACAAATCAAAGAAAAATATCCTACGCTTTCAAAATATTTTAAAGACTAAGAATGAGCAGCCGGCCTGAGTTGAGATCGCCCATTTTGAGAAACAAATTCACAAAACCCCAAATAATTTCTTAAAAAATCAATCCTCCGGACACCAGATCTCAGAGGGGCATTTCTATCCAACCATTTAGCATCATCTACATAATCAAGAACCTCACCAGTATGCCTTGCATAATCTGCTTTTAGGGTAGCAGCCCCCCCATTAGAGGCCTGCTGAATTAAAAAAGGAACACTCACTTGTTGAAAAGATCCTTCCTCTGCAAAGCGTCCAAAAGACTTTCCCTTACACCATTCTTCAAGCTGAGCTCTAGTTGGCATAAACATTAATTGTGTCCTGTCTATTTAAGAATTCCTATTCTACACTAACACCATTAGAATCATGCACCCTAATTAAATCAGTAACTTTATCTCCAAGTTGCAACTTAACAATACGCACACCTTGTGCAGCACGACCCATCACCCTAATATTTTTCAAAGAAGTTCGAATAACAATTCCCTTTGCTGTTGTAATTATAATCCCGTCAGCATCATTCACTGCAACAGTTGTCACAACCCTGCCAGTTTTCTCTGAAACTTTCAAATTAATAACACCTTTTCCAGCACGCGCAGTTTTCCTGTAATCTTTCACAGCTGTTCTCTTCCCATAACCTTTTTCAGAAATTGTAACAATTGCTTCTGTATCTAAAATTTCCATTGAAACAACTTCATCATCAGCACTCATCTTAATTCCA
>CAZYXM010000079.1:0-2109 GCA_964651205.1 Candidatus Woesearchaeota archaeon | reverse complement strand
AATTAACCTGACCAATGTAGTTACTTACGACTTTACCGTCGACTCTTTTACTATGGTAATGATAGGGTCCATAGACCTTTCCACCTCTTTTTATATATTTTTTATAAACCATTTATCTTTTACTTACAACAGACTTACTACCTAAAGAACCTCCTGTCTTTTTAATCTTACTGAATACTTTTTTAGATGCATAATGCTGTGCTAATTTAATTGATTTTGATTTTGCAAAAAACTTTTTACCAGAATCCCTACTTAAAACACCACCAAAAATTCCTTTCTTTCCTTTTTTCCTTCTTACAATTTTTATTTTATTTTGTTTACCATAAACTCTTCTTCCTCCTCCAAAAATATCTGAAAGAGAATTTTCTATTTGCCTTTCTTTGTTTTTATTTTGCCAATAAGAAAAAATTCCTCCTATTGTCCCAGAAACTCGATCAACTTTTATCCCCTCTTTTTGGTCTTCCTCATTTTTCATAAAGAAAATAAAGAAAATAAAGAAAGTACACCATAACAACAAAATAAACCAAAATAACCAATCAAAAAAGATGTAAGCATTAATACACGCAGGACAAGAAGGACCCCCACAATCCACATCTGTTTCATCATAATCTTTAATTCCATCAAAACAATAATCACAATGCCCTGTAGCCTCGGGAGTTACAAAAGAAATATCAATTCTTTGAACATCGTTTAATTCAAATATCTCTTCTTTTTGAACCCGACTCACAACTCCCCCTGTTTCTTTATTTACAATTTCAACATAATCTTCAAAACAGAAAGTAGAAGATCTTGTCTCAATTGGAATTAAAAAAGAACAAGGCCTTGATTCTGTCTTCAAATCATTACATTGTTTCGCATCAAAACATTCTCTTTCTTGCACACCACCCATAGCAGCGAGTTCCTTAACAATAAGATCATCCATATTATATGAAACCTGACACTCTTTCCAAACACCACACTCCCAATTAGAATTACACCCACTTCCCCCATTATCTCCATCTTCACCCTCGGCAATCTCCTCTAACTTCTTAACAGCGCACTCAATTTGAGTTGGCTTATTCACTTCTATTCCACAATTATTTAAATCAATACAATCATATGGATAAGAAACAACATCTCCTTCAACACATTCTGTCCACAAACAATCCCAATCTTCAATACAATTACAATTTTCTGTTTCAACAATGTCCTCCAAATTACATTCAGTATTTTCACAAACTCTTGTTCTTATCCCCGAAACACATTCTGTCCATAAATCACATTCCCAAGAATCACTACAATCACCTAAAACACATTCACCCAAAACACATTCCTCACCAACAGCACACTCCACATAAGACCAATCACTAAATTCAAAACATGAGTCAAGATCATAATTTCCACATGTTTTTGTTCCCATAACAGAATTATTCTGGCATGTTGTTTCTATAACTCCTAAACTACATTCGTTTGAACAAGTAGAGCCTCCTCCGCCCCCTCCCCCGTCTGAAGAACAAGCAGAAACATCAAAATCCAAACAATTTGAATAACAATCCAAAGTACCTGAAACATACCCTTGACTAACACAAGTTTGACTATCTAAATCAGTCCCATCACAAGTTTCACCTGTTTCTTTAATATTATTTCCACAACTTGTAGTGGAAGCTGAAACATTAGTAATATTAATAATTAGATATTCTGTATCTGTTGTATAATTCTCATTACCCGCATAATAATATGTTGCATTATATTCGCCAAGATACATATCTGTTAAATTAGATGGCCATGTTTCATTAGAAATCAAACTTCCATTAAAATAAACTTCAACATTCCCAAGACCCACAAGACTTGCATTAATCATAACATCATTCAAAAATCCATCAGAATCATTAACACTAGTCAGATTGGCATTTGTTCCATTAAGATAAGGCGTGATAATACCTGTTGCTTGACTAATTGTTAAATTAATCTGCGTACTTGCTTCTGAATACCCGTTAATTGCATAAGCCACAGCAGTATAATTATAAATGCCTAGACTCAAACTTACCGCAGTTCCATTTTCTGTTGTGACATTCACATTATCTCTAAATATACTTACCTGTTGTATTGTTGAATTTCCTGTTGCTGTAA
>CAZYXM010000078.1:0-2220 GCA_964651205.1 Candidatus Woesearchaeota archaeon | reverse complement strand
TTGCAATTTTGACCAAGAAGATATTGAAGATTTTAATGGTGTTGAAGTAGAACAAACTGATAAGATTGTTTATATTGTAGAAAGCTGGGGCCAGATTACTCCTTCTGAAATTGTTATTGGTTCTGCAAAAGCCTTATCAGATAATTTGGCTGAATTGGAAAAAGCTTTGAAGTGAGTTCTTTATAGAACATAAATTCTCTTAATGGGGAGAGGAGGATTCGAACCCCCGTAAGCATAAGCTACGACGGCCTTAACGTCGCCCGTTTGACCGCTCCGGCATCTCCCCGGTCTTGCAAAAGACAATAACAAAAGCTTTATAAAACCTACTTTGCGTGTTGTTATACCTGCGAGCTGTGGATTGCAGCGTTAGTGGGGTTTTATTTCCGGATGGAAAAAGACTTCTGCAGGTAAAAATTTAGAATGGAAAGGAAAATTTCAAAGACAAAAATTGAAAAAAGATTACAGAAAAAGACAAATTCTGACTTAGTTCAAACACTGATCTTATTGAAAAAGAAAAATCCAGAAATCGCGAAACTTTTGGCGATGCCTTTGAAAAAACAAGCTGAAATTAATCTTTCTGAAATTGAAAAATTAGGGAAAAATGTCCTCGTGCCTGGCAAGGTTTTAAGTTCTGGTGAATTGACTAGAAAATTAAAAATTGTTGCTTGGAATGCGTCTGAAAAAGCAAGAGGAAAAATAAAAAAAGCAGGTGCAGAATTTGTCTCTGTAACAGAAGAGATTAAAAAGAATCCTGAATTAAAAAACTTGGAGATCTTAAGATAATGGAAAAGGTTTATTTTGATGGGGCAGGGGCTGTTGTTGGGCGGTTGGGAAGTTTAGTTGCAAAAGAATTGTTAAAGGGGAAGTCTGTTGTAGTTATCAATTCTGAAAAGGCAGTAATCTCTGGAAAAAGAGAAGATATTGTAAGGAAAATAAGAATCTTAAGACAGAAGGGGTCTAGTTCGCAAAAGGGACCAAAAATATCCAAACTCCCAGATAGATTATTAAAAAGAATGATTCGGGGAATGTTGCCCTGGGATAAACAGAGAGGAAAACAAGCATATAAAAGATTAAGATGTTATGTTGGAGAAATAGAAATAACAGATGAAGAAAAAAAGAAAACAAAGAAAATCGAATGGGAAAAACCATTTAAATCTGCTAAACTTGAAGATGTTGTGAGGTATCTAGGATGAAGAAAGTTATTGCGTCGGGTAAGAGAAAAACAGCAATTGCGAAGGCAACACTTGATGCCGGCAATGGTCAGATTAAGATAAATAGGAAACCTTTAGAATCATTTCCGATGTTGCAAAAATTAGAATTAAGTGAGCCATTATTTATTGCTAAAAAGATTTTGGGGGATTTGAAATTTGATATTTCTGTAAGGGTAAATGGTGGTGGAATAAACTCAAGAGTTGAGGCGTCAAGGTTGGCAATAGCTAGAGTAATTCTACTGTTTAGTAAAAATAATCAAGAGTTAAAAAGAGCTTTCTTGTCTTATGATCGGAATCTGCTTGTTGCAGACACAAGGAGAAAGGAAGCATATAAACCAGATGATAGTAAGGCAAGGGCGAAGAGGCAAACCTCGTATAGATAAGATGAAATTCATATGTATTAAATTTGTAAGGGGGTTAGAATGAAACTGTATGTTGGAAATTTGGCTTGGGCTGTAAATGACGATAAGTTGAAAGAAATGTTTTCTGAATTCGGAACTGTTTCCGAGGCTAGTGTTATTACAGACAAGTTTACGAAAAGATCAAAGGGTTTTGGTTTTGTAACGTTTGACAGCGACGAAGATGCTCAAAAAGCTATAGCAGCTATGAATGAGAAAGAGCTTGAAGGTCGTCAAATCAAAGTGAATGAAGCTAAACCTATGGAACCTAGAAACTAATTGTTTATAGGTCTGTATTCAATTTTTTTATTTTTATTTATTATTTTTCGGTGGGCGGGGTGGTTGTTTTCTTGTATTGTTGTAACTTCATAGGGGTTGCATAATCGAAAGGTTTATATATTGCTCTTATAAACTACTATCATGAAAAAGATAAATATTCAACCAAAAACATTAGACGATTCCGTTGTAAAGGACGGTCTTGTGGCTGTGGGACTATTAGATAAGTCAGATAAAACAGAAGGTGCCAGTTTCTTAGTGGGTGGTACGGCGGTGCAAAGTTATATACCAAGCTCCTGTAGAAGGCCTACTGCAGATATTGATTTGGCGATTCT
>CAZYXM010000077.1:0-2282 GCA_964651205.1 Candidatus Woesearchaeota archaeon | reverse complement strand
TTTACTATAACTGCGAATAATGTTACTTTAGATTTGAATGGGTTTAATATAACTGGCGATGATTCTGGAACTGATTCTGGTGTTTATGTTAAGGGATATAATGATACTACAATTATGGGCGGGGGGATTTATGACTTTTTTTATGGAATCTATTTGTTGGCTAATCAGAATAATAACATAACAAACATAACTGCAAATTCAAATGTTCTGGGGGTTTATTTTTACACAAGCTCAAACAACATTTTAACAGATATAACTGCAAATTCAAATACAAATTATGGTTTCTACATCTATTCGGTCTCTAATAGCACATTGACAAACATAACTGCAAATTCAAATACAAATTATGGTGTGCGTTTGTTCCGAAGCAGTAATAACACATTGACAAACATAACTGCAAATTCAAATCTTTTTGGTGTTCGTCTTTCACTAGACTCTCCAAACAATAGGTTAATAGGTATAACTGCTAATCTTAACCAGGAGGGGGTTTCTCTTTATTCAGCCTCACACAATAGCGTGCTTACAGACATAACAGCAAACTCAAATACTAATTTCGGAATCCGTCTTTACACAAGCTCTAACATCATATTAACAAATGCAACTGCAAATTCAAATGGGATTTATGGTCTCCATTTTTACTCTAGTTCAAATGATATAGTTACAAACTTAAATGCTAGTGGGAATATAAATTATGAAATTTATGATGAGCTTTCTGTGAATAATACGCTCATCTACAACAACGGCTTCGGAGAAATAAGATGGACAAAAGATAATCTTGCAACAGAGGGGGATTTGACTTTCCCTGGTACAATTAATATTACTTCAGGGCATCTTGATGTGGCTTCTTCTGTGTTGTCTGGAAATGCGAATTTAAATTCGTCGGCAAATGTAACTTTTTATAATCCTTATTCTGGTGTTTATTTAAGTTCATTGCAGAGAATGTCTGTTGGTGAAAGTGTGTGTAATTCAACTACAAATCCTGTTTGTTATAATTTTACTTCGCTGATTGCTTCGCCTGCGGTGTTTAATGTTTCACATTTAGGAAATGGAAGTATTGCACTTGGAAGATTTGCCTTGTCTAGTTATGAAATTCCATTGCATACTGGTTGGAATTTGATTTCAATTAGAACTTCTGATGAATATGTTGAGGCAGATACACCGCCTGTTCCAGGCGGGAGTACTAAGCAAGATGTCAATGTAACAATAAAAGAAGGGTGGAACTTGATTGGCTATTCATCTGATGAGGAAGTTTATTTTGAGGAAAATGCAGAACTGGGGGGTAAGGAATGGATAACAGCTGTTCAAGAAGGAGATGTTCAGAGACAGGTGGCATATTATCAGAACAATGGAACAGGAAACCCGGCCTATAGGTTTGCACCGTTTCATGATAGTTATCTGAGAGAGGGCAAGGGATACTGGGTTTATTCAAATGATGAAACTGAGGTGAATATGACCTTAGAGGGTACAGGAGGGAGCATGGCAAACTCAACATTCCCTGTTTCTAGTTTGTTGTTTAGGAATGAGACAAGCGGGGAGGTTGTTAATATTACTCAGGCTGTGGAAGAGAAGGGGTGGTTCGGCGCTTATCTGTATTATTGGGATAATGGCGTAGGGGATTTTGGAACAGTTTCATATGACAGTGGTTTAAGTGTTTCTCCTTGGAAAGGTTATTTTATTAAACCAAATTATGATAACATAACTGTATTAAGAGAAAATTAGTTTTTAGATAGTAGTGAATTATCACAATAATCTTTAAAAATAGAGTTTTATGAATAATTCTATGAGAAAATCAAAAGTAAGAAGTTTTGTTGCAGGCGGGTTAGCATTATTAGCAGGTGCAGGAATTGTTAGGTCAGATATTGTTAGTACATGGAATGTTTCTGGAAATTCAGGGGTTGGTTCATCTCAGATGTTTATGCAAAATAAGGTGGGTGGTTTATTAGGTGCAGATTCTGGAGACAAACCTACAGAAGAAGCTCCTGCAAAAGAAGAAAAAGCAGAAGAATCAGCAGCAGGTTTAAGTTCCTTGTTTGGTTAAGTTTATTTTCCTTTTATTAAACTTAACATTTTAGTTACAATTGATTTTGTATAAAATTTTAATATTTCTTTCTTGAACTTTTTCATAGACATTACATCTATACTTCCACACATTTGTTTAGGCATTGCATTTTTATAAGCCTTCTCAAATTCCTTAGATGATTTAAACCCTAATCCAAATTTATGTTCATCAAATTCTTTTGTTGTTTTATTGTTACCTTTGGTTTTTTTAATATTTTTATTTA
>CAZYXM010000076.1:0-2330 GCA_964651205.1 Candidatus Woesearchaeota archaeon | reverse complement strand
AAAGAGTTAATTCTTTTTCCTCACCGAGTTTTGCAATCTCTGCTGGAAGTTTTGTTCCATTCATACCAATAACATTGTTCATCTTGTGTTTCAAGAGATTCACAACATCTGCTCTACCTTCGACAACAATAATTTCTTTTCCAGACAGATCTCCTGCCGGCAAGGCTTCTGCACCATATGAAGTAATCTTTGCAATTCTTGAAGACTCTTTTAATTCTTGACCCATTTCTTGTGACTCAAGAGCCCCACCCTGGATTCCAGACAGGAGTTCTTTTGCTCTGTTCATAATATAATCTCTCTTGCTTCCACGAACATCTTCAACTTCTCTCACTGTTACTTTTGCATCTGTTGGACCTATTTTATCAATAGTTTCAATAGACGCAGCAATAATTGTAGTTTCTGTTTTGTCTAAAGCAGAGGGAATAATTATTTCGCCTTTTGTTCTTCCGCCTTCTGTAGTTAAATCGACTTCAATCCTTCCAATCTTTCCTTCTTGCTGCAATTCTCTAAGTTCCATATCACTTCCAAGCAAACCTTCGGTTTGCCCAAATAAAGCCCCAATTACGTCTGGCTTTTCAAGTGGTCCTTCTGCTTCGAAATCCGCAAGAACATTATACTTAACTGAACTCGGACTAATTTTTGCCATAATATTTTTTCTCCTATTATTTATTTACATGTTATTAGAAAAAGCCTAATTGCAGATACTCTGCTAATCTTTCATCCTATTATCAAACCGAATGTAAATGTGAATGCGATGAATAACAATAATAAATTATTCTAACACTTTTTCTAACAAAAAACCTAGCTTCTTAGGATTTTTAAATGTTTGGTATTATAAGCTTTTTTAAAATACCCCCTTAAAAACCTTTGTTACTATCTATAAAAAACAAAAATCCCATACAAAGATTTATAAAGAAAATTACAAAACCAGAAACTAACTAAAAGAGGATTAATAAATGGAACTAGATGAAATGGACGAAGTCGAAGATCTTGAAGAGGAAGAGAAAGATGACGACGAAGAAGCTGAGGAAGACTAGCACTTAAAAAACTTTATTTTTTATTTTAAACCTTCTAATAATTCTGCTTCTTTAAATTTCCCAAGAGATTTGTAAACCTCTAACAATCTCTTTTTAACTTGCTGCTTTTCCAAACTATCTAATTTCATATTAACAAGTTTTTCATAAAATTTAACAGAGCCACCTGTCTTGCCTTGTTTATCTAAATTCTGTGCAGAAGACAAATAAACATTTTTTCTAGCTAATAAAATCTTTGGTTTTTGGTCTGGCGTGGCATCACGCACTGCACGAGTAAACATTTCTTCAGCATCCTCAATCTTTCCAACACGAGCATACATCTCGCCTGCTTGTAAATAATCTTCTATCTTTTCTCTAAATGTAATCTCAATAAGAGCCATTGCTGCCAGAGTTTTTGCAGCTTTTTCATACATCTTTTCATCTGCATAAAGTTCAGCCAATCTTTTGGAAATCGCCCTTTTTGTTTCAAACATAAACCTCCCTTGTTTCAATGCAGATTCAAGATATGCAATCTTTGTCAGGGGGGTTCGCATCTTAGACATCCTAGCCTCAATCTCTTCAAATGATTTTTCACCAACATTAATCCCCATGAAAATAAAAAACCTCCAAGCCTATTTAAGGATTATTATACTTGATTACTAAGGTTCCATCCCCAGACAAATAAACAAGGGGCTTTCCATTGTTTCGAAATCCAAAAATAAATTGCACATAATGGTACAAATAACGCATTGCGTTATTTGCATGTTGGGACTTACGCCCTCCGCTTCGCTACGGGGAAATAAAAAATTATCTTTCTTCCCACCCAGATACTAAAAAATTATCGTGAGAATAATAGAAAAACTTTGCTTAACCCATAAAACGAAAAGCCAAGAAATTGAAACTTCTTATAACAAAGGTTAAGCAGTTCGTTTCACTCACGCAAATTTTTCATTTATTTGGGAGTTCGGCATTAGAACAAACTACCCGAATAAACCTCTTGTGTTTATTCCCAAAAGATTATTTATTTTCTTCTCTTTCTTTTTCTTCTTTGTTTTATCATGACACTTTAAACAAACTGCTTCTAAATTACTTCTTCTATCTGATTTTGGTTTTATCTTTTTACCCCAAGAATATACGGGCAAATCTCCTATGGGGCTTTTGTGTTTAGCCACGCTTCTTTTATGATGAACTTCTAAATATCTTCCATCCGTTTTTTTACCACATTTTGCGCATCTAAAACTTTGTTCCTCTTTTATCTTTCTTTTTTGTGCTGGAGTTAAGGTTCTATCTCCTACCTTTGTCGCATAAATTCTTTGT
>CAZYXM010000075.1:0-2454 GCA_964651205.1 Candidatus Woesearchaeota archaeon | reverse complement strand
AAGAAATATTTTTGGGCATTTGCAAGGTGTTTTCTGTTTAATGCATAAAGAACATCAATTGCAATTGTAGAACTTGATTTTGTGATCCCCATTGAAGTTATGAACTCTCTGATTGCTTCTGGTAAAATGCCTCTGTCTCTTAAACTTTGTAAACTCCATAACCGGGGGTCATTCCAGCCCATATATTGGTTTGATAGAACTTCTTTTGCCCCCTTTGATTTTGAAATTTTTACACCTTCAATTTGTAGAAATCCTGTGTGGATTACCTCTGGGTGGTGCCATTTAAAAATATCCCAAATAAACTTCTCAACTTCTGTTTCCATTTGTAAGTCTATACCTCTGAGGATATGGGTCATGCCAAGTAAATGGTCGTCGAGAGCCCATGAAAATTCTAGAGATGGCCAGACGCGGTATTTCATTTTTACTCTGGGATGTTGTCTTGTCGCGATTCTTAACATCACCCTATCACGAAATGCTGGATTTGAATGTTGCATTGATGTTTTAAGTCTTACAACTAAATCTCTAGGCATTGTCGAAGATTGGAACATTTTTCCCCACCTTTGTAATTGTTCTTCTTCTGGGAGAAATCTGCAAGGGCAGTTTTGTCCTTTGTCTTTTAATTTTTTGAATTGTTCTTGAGAACAGTCGCAAACATACAAATAGCCTTTTTTTAGCATCTCTTTTGCATAATTATAATAGATTTCTAATCTTTCTGATTTGTAAATTATTTTTTTGTCATATTCTATGTTCAGCCAGTCTGCCCCTTCTTTAATTAAGTCATAGGCTTCTTCTAGAACTGGTTTGTCTTCACTTCCAATTGTGTCGTCTATCACGAAAATTAGTTTTCCATTATAGCTCTTTATGTATTCGTCGTTGAGAATCATCTGCCTTGTGTTTCCAATGTGAAGGGGGCCTGAGGGGAAGGGGGCAAATCTCATTACAACCTTTCCTTGCTCTGCTTTAGGTAAATCTGGAAGCCCGTCTCTTTGTTCTCTTTTTTTAAGTTTGTTTTCAAATTTTGCAAATTCTTTTTTTTGTTTTTCTAATGAAAGAGAATTAATTTCTTCTATGGCCTTTTGGATAAGGGGGATTGCTTTTTTAATTTCCTCTTTTTGTAATCCCTCTGCAAATAATGCATTAAGGGTGGGGTCTTGGGTGGATTTCCCATTATGGAGAATAGCATTTTCAAGAGCACGAGCACGAATCACTTCTTTTTCAATTGTCATGTTATAACATAGAATGTTGGGGTTTTAAATTTTTGTCTTTGAAATAACTCTAATCATTGGGCTATCTCTGCAAAAGGTATAGCATGTCACTATTGAGTTTCGGAAGTTGTAGTTTATTTGGCCGGGGTGGCTATGGTGGTAAATACATCGGTCCATGAGATGCTGTTCAAAGTGGGGATGTTTTCTAGTGTCAACTAATCTTTCTTTTTGTCTTATATTTGCCATTTTTTACGCAAGAAGGATACTTTTTTAAATCTGTTGTGTGTTTAAATTTAATGGATGTAAGAAAAACTAGTCAGAGTAAGCAGTACGATTTTCAGGAAGTAGAAGTAAGAACGCAAAAATTCTGGAAAGATAAGAAGATTTTCAAGTTTGATGCTTCTAAGATAAAGAATAAATGGAAGATTTATTCTGTTGATACACCCCCCCCCTATATTTCTGGGAAGATGCATATTGGGCATGCTTTTTCTTATTCACAGCAAGATTTTATTGTTAGGTTTCAGAGAATGTTAAATGGATGTGTTTTTTATCCGTTTGCAACAGACGACAATGGATTGCCTACTGAAAGGTTTATTGAAAAGTTTAATGGTGTCAAGAGCAAAGATTTAGGAAGAACAGAATTTATTAACCTCTGTTTGAAGACATTAAAAGAAGTCACACCTAACTGTATTAGTGATTTTGCTGATCTGGGAATTTCAGCTGATTATGAAATGTATTACTCCACAATTGATGACCATTCAAGAAAAATCTCCCAGAGGTCTTTTATTGAATTATATAAAAAGGGGGAGATTTATCATGATGAATTTCCAACGATTTGGTGTTGTGATTGCCAGACTGCAATCGCACAAGCTGAATTAGAAGACAAGGAATTATCAAGCAAGTTTTCAACATTAAAGTTTAAGGTGAAGGAAACAGGAGAAGATTTGTTGATAGCGACGACAAGACCAGAATTGCTCGGGGCTTGTGTTGCTGTTTTTGTTAATCCGAAAGATAAAAGAGCTAAGAATCTAAAAGGAAAGAAAGCAATTGTGCCCTTGTTTGAACAAGAGGTTCCAATTCTAGAAGATGAATCAGCAGAATTAGAAAAAGGTACTGGGCTATTGATGGTTTGTTCTTATGGAGATAAATTTGATGTTGAAGCAATTCAAAGACATAAACTTCCCCCGCGAGTTATTTTTGAGAAGCACGGAGAATTAAATGAAAATGCAGGAAATTATCCAGGGATGAA
>CAZYXM010000074.1:0-2486 GCA_964651205.1 Candidatus Woesearchaeota archaeon | reverse complement strand
CAAAGAAGAAATAATTTTTTTTAAGTCAATTAGCACCCGTTAACGCAACAATGCACCAACCAACCCCTTAAACTTATCAAACTCAGACAACGGAATCCTCATACCGCACGCTTCTTCATGACCTCCCCCAGACGCCCCCCCAATCTCCCTTACTATTTCTCCTGTTATCTTCCTTGCACCCTTGCCCCTAATCGAGATATTAATCACCCCTTGGGTTTCATTTCTAAAACAAACAAAAATCATCTTGTCTTTATGCCTATTTTGAAAATATAATTTGCTTGCAATTTCCGACGACACACTCATTTGTCCAGAGTATTCAAGAAGAATGTAATTTTCTTCTTCTTTTGCTTTCTTCACTGTTTTTTCAATTAGACTTACTAAAGCCGCGTATCTTTTATGAATCTGTCTTGTTTTTTTGTTTTCTTCTAGCAAATCATAAGGACTATTTGATGCTGTGAGTAATCTTATAAGCTTAACAACATTTGTTGTTGTGTCTTTTAAACCCAAGTTAAACATCATAGCCAATTTCCCAATCTCTGTTTTATGCAATGCATCAAAAGCATCTAATTTTGAATTAAATAATTCTGGAAATGTTTTTTCAAATTTCTTTGCAAAATCTGGAGTGTAAACATCAGCTATGCAACCGATTATTGCAAGCCATTCATCTTGTTCTCTTTCAAAGACACTATGACAAAGAAATGTAACCGGTTCAGATGTTGGGGAAGAGTTATAATAGAAAACTTTTTCCCTTATCTCCTTACTAACAGGCACATCGTGATGGTCAATCCAAACAATTGGAATATTCTTTTCTGCAACTGCCTGGATAAAATCGTTACTTGCTTGTGGCTTGTCTAAAATAAAAATATAATCTGGATTCATTTCTTCTACTCTTCTGAGATATTGTTGATTTAAAGAAGGAAAAGACTTTATTGGGACCGCCTTGCCGCGATCTAAACACCTCATTAAAATTGCCGCAGAACACAAACCATCTGCATCATTATCGAATAAGAATAATGGATTCTGTGCTTTCTCCAGATGTTCCCTAATTTCTACTAATTCTTTTGATTTCAACATTTTAAAAGGTAATTTTCCCCTCTAAAACTTGTTCTCTTGTACTTGAAATATCTTCGAAAACTTGATTTGATTTAGATTTTAAAATTGGTTCTAGGTCTTCTTGCTTTAATTCTAAAATCTTTGGCAGTTCATTAAATTGTTTTACAACTTCTTGTATTTCCTTATCATCTAGTTCTAACAAAGATAGAAATCTATAACCCTTTGGAGAAATTGCTTCTTCTGCTTCTTCTTCTAATATAAGATTTGAAAATGATTCTACATCGGTTAAATTATCAAAAGTTAGTCCAGACATTAGCGTTTTTGTTTTTTTCAGAGAATGTTTTGAATAGTCTCTTATCAAATCTATCTGCCTTTTTTCCACACCTTTTATAACCTCTTTATGTCTCAGGTTAAGGACTTCCCCCTCTTTTCCGATTTCTATAAATTCTTTTTTTAGTGATTCCGAAATTCTGAGACTCATTTCTGCTTTCTGTAATGTTTTTACTACATCGCTAGCAGAAGCCATGTTTGAAATTTCTAAGATATTTAACTGACTTAAAAAGTTGTCAAAAATTTCTCTTTGTTTTTCTAATATTTGTAATCCGCTTTCGATTTTTCTTAAAATTTCGCTTGAAGCCCTTAGGTTGTACCTTGTTGTGCTGGCATATAATGTTGTTTTTTTCCTTCTCTCTGAAACAGCAATGACTAAGGTGTTTGTTTGCTTTGCGATTCTTTCTGCTGCTTTGTGTCTTGTTCCTGTTTCTTCTGTTGATATTTTTGCGTCTGGAATCAATAAGACATTTGCATAGAGAATTCGTTTCAAATCAGATGAGACAACAATTGCGCCATCCATTTTACATAATTCAAATAATCTTTGCGGTGTGAACCTACAATTGACTCTGAAGCCGCCTTCAATATATTCCTGTAATTCTGGTTTATAAAATACGATTAATGCACCGAGATTAGAACCAACAAGATCATCAATAACCGTTCTCAACTGGGTGCCAGGGGAAACTTTCTTCAGGAAATCTGTAATATACTTTTCTTTTTCTTCCATATGCTTAGAAAACCAGAACTAGTATTTATATGTTTTGTGTTGAATTAGGATTAGTCACCCCTGTGACTGAATAATCTCACAAAGAAGTTGACAAAATCAGAAGCAAGGCCATTTGAGTTTGAACCAAGAGCATCTAGATGGTAATCTCCTTCTGCTAGATTTAGTGTTATATTCGGTATGAAACTTTGGTTAATGCCGTTATTTAAAGAATATAACCAGAGATCTATTGGTTGGTTGCTGATTAAATTAAACGCTATGTTTGTGGTGTGGTATATTGTTCCTTCAGTTGGATGCATAATTTCAATGTCTGGACCTGGAATCTCTTCTATCCTTTCTAAATCAATTTGAAGGATTGAGAAACTTGTTTGGTCATCAG
>CAZYXM010000073.1:0-2508 GCA_964651205.1 Candidatus Woesearchaeota archaeon | reverse complement strand
TAGATTTTGATTTTTGCACTAAAGATTCATCTTCAACGTCTTCTCTTTTTAAGAGAAGACGTTGAAGATGAATCTTTAGTGCAAAAATCAAAATCTAAAAAAATCTCTCTTCTTGTATACGGAGATGCTTTGTCAGCTACAACACATATTCAATTAATCCAAGCCTGTAAAAAAAATAAGACAAAATATCAGATATTTCACAATTCTTCGATTTTGACTGCAATAGGAGAAACCGGATTGTCTTTATACAAATTTGGAAAAACAACTTCGATGCCAAGGTGGACAGAGACGTGGCAACCAGATTCATTTGCAGATTACATTTATCAAAATTTGACAATTGATGCACACACCCTACTACTAGTTGACATCGGATTAGAATTGAAAAAAGCAAAACAACAATTAGAAAAGGCTCTTACTAAGCATAAAATAAAAACAAGCAAAATCCTTTTATGTTCTGGAATCGGAACTTCAGAGCAAAAGATAATTTGCAAGGGGTTGGAAAAATTGCCTAATAAGATTGAAAAGCCTTATTGTTTTGTCTTGCCTGCGAGTTTAAGTGATTTTGAAAAAAATGTCCTCAAAGAAATTTAACATAACCCCTGAAGAAAAAAGAGTAATTGAAAAACTTGATACACCTATGAAAATCCAGGATTTCTTAGACACTCTTGCGATTAACTTTGAAGAAAAAGGAGAAACGTTTATGTCTCCTCGTCGTGTTCTGAGAACAAAAAAATGCCATTGCATTGAGGCTGCATTTTTTGCTACTTTTTGCCTTTGGTTTCATGGGGAAAAACCAGTTGTAATAGACATGAAGGGGGCATGGGGGGACTGGGACCACGTGATTGCTATCTTCAAAAAAGGTGGGGGGTGGGGGGCAATCTCAAAAACAAATCATGTAGTTCTTCGCTACAGAGAACCTGTTTACAATTCAATAAGGGAATTAGTAATGAGCTACTTTCACGAATATACAGACGACAGAAAGATCGGAATCAAAACATTAAGAAGCTATTCTAAACCAATAAATCTGAAAAATTTTGGAAAAGACTGGATAGTCTCTGAAAAAAACCTCTGGGACCTTCACGACGCCCTAAACAAAGAAAAACATTTCCAGATTATGACTAAAGAACAAATACAAAATCTCCGCAAAGCAGACAAAATTGAAGTAGCAATGGGGGAATTGACTGAATGGGGTAATAGGGGGAAAAAGCATAAATGGCAGATTAAAAATATTCGCACATAAAAATAAATTTATAAACAAAGAAACACAACAAAAAACATGATAGACTTCAAGGAAATAGAAACCAAAATTCTTGAATTTTGGAAAAAGAATAAGATTTATGAAAAATCTGTTAAGAAAAATAAGGATGGGAAAAAGTTCTACCTGATGGATGGGCCACCTTATGCAACAGGAAGCATACACATGGGGACTGCCTTAAACAAGATTCTAAAAGATATCGCCTTAAGAAGCCAAAGATTGCAAGGGAAAAAGGTCTTCGATAGAGCTGGATACGACACCCATGGTGTTCCAATTGAATTTAAAGTTGAAAAAGAAATCGGCTCAAAAACAAAGCAAGATATAGAAAAGTTCGGAGTAGAGAAATTTACTCAAAAATGTAAAGAATTTGCCACCAAATACATAGACATCATGGCTAATGAATTTGAAAACCTTGGAGTCTGGATGGATTTTAAAAATCCGTATTTGACTTTAGATTCTGACTATATTGAAAAAATCTGGGACACATTTAAACAAGCAGATAAAAAAAACCTTCTCTATCTTGGGAAATACCCTGTTCATATCTGCCCAAGATGTGAAACAGCAGTAGCATTTAACGAAATCGAATATGGAAAACAAGAAGACATGTCAATTTATGTTAAATTTAAGTTAAAAGATAAAAAGGACACATACCTAATAATCTGGACCACCACCCCCTGGACCCTCCCAGCAAATACAGGTGTTATGGCGAATCCTAATTTTAATTATTCTGAACTTGAACTATCTTCTGGAGAAAAGTGGATTATGGAAGAAACCCTTGCACCAAAAATCATGGCTGAATTAGAAACCGGCTACACTGTAAAAAACAAGTATACAGGTAAACAAATGGAAGGCTGGAGTTATGAGAACCCCCTATCAAAAAATTTAAAACTGAAAACAAAAAATGCCTATAAAGTTCTCTTATCTTCGAGATATGTAACAAATGAAGACGGAACAGGCCTTGTTCATTCTGCACCAGGCCATGGAAAAGAAGACTATGAAGTTGGAAAAGAATATGGTATGGATATGCCTTCCCCTGTTGATATTTCTGGATTGCTAACAGAAGAAGCAGGAAAGTATAAGGGAAAAAAGGCAAGAGTTGTAGATGAAGAGATTATCTCAGATTTAGAAAAAGACAATGCACTAGTTTACAAAAATAAATACTCCCATGACTACCCTTTCTGTTGGAGATGTAAGACTGCATTATTGAAGGTGTCTCAACCCCAATGGTTTTTGAAGATTTCAGAAATACAAAA
>CAZYXM010000072.1:0-2733 GCA_964651205.1 Candidatus Woesearchaeota archaeon | reverse complement strand
CTGATGACCAAACAAGTTTCTCAATCCTTCAAATTGATTTAGAAAGGATAGAAGAACCTATTGTTTATGATTGGTATAAAGACATTGATAATGATGGTTATGGCGATGGAAGTTTAGTAACAACAGGCATAAGACCAACCGGTTATAAATTGTCAGAAGAATTAACGCAAACATCTGGTGATTGTAATGATAATAATGCTGCAATAAAACCAGGTGCAACTGAAATCTGCAATGGTATTGATGATAATTGTAATGGGCAAATCGATGAAAATTTATTTAAGAACACTGCAAATCAATTAGGTTTATGTTCTGGAAATAAACAACAATGTGTTTCTGGCCAATGGCTTGATAAAAATACTAATTATGTTCTGCAAACAGAAGTTTGCGATAATAAAGATAATGATTGCGACGGTTTAGTAGATGAAAACTTGTTAAAAAATAGTGCAAACCAGTTGGGATTGTGTTCTGGAAATCAGGATGTTTGTCAATCTGGAATCTGGACACAGAAGACAACAAATTATGTTTTTGTAGCTGAAATCTGTGACGGTCAAGATAATGATTGTGATGGGTTAGTAGACGAAGGAAATGTTTGTGGAGGATGCACCTTGGGACAGACAAGAATTTGTGGATTTAATAATATTGGACAATGCAGTCTAGGAATACAAACTTGTGGGGGCATTGGGTTGTGGGGGATTTGTGTTGGGGCAATAAACCCTGTAGCTGAAATCTGCGATAGTTTAGACAACGATTGCGATGGTTCAGTAGACGAAGGAAATGTTTGTTCTGGAACACAGGCACCACAAATAACACTTTTTAGTCCTGAAAATAAAGTATATAACTCAACTATGATCTCCCTTAATGTGGGGGCAGACCAGGCAATTGAGACTTGGAAATATAGTTTGAATAATGCCTTAAACCAGACATTTATACCAAATAAAACCTTGTCTTTGGTAGATGGAGATTATAGGCTGGATGTTTATGCAAAGAATGTAAATGGTGTGGCTCATGAGTTTGTTTATTTTACAATTAATCTAACACAAGGAAATGAAACTAACCAGACAAATAGTACAATCCCCTTGATTTATATTTTCGAACCAATTAGTGGAAAGACCTATAAATCAAAAAATATTTTTGTAAAGGTGGGGGCAGACCAACCAATTTTGGCATGGTACTATAGTTTAGATAATCAGACATATTTTTTGTTTAATCCAAATTCAACACTGTATTTTGCAGAGGGTCAAAACAAGTTGATTGTCCGTGGTGATGGGGTGAATGGAACAGGATTTAATAGTGTTATATTTAATATAGATACTTCTGGGGGCGGGGGTGGGTCTTCAAGCACAAGTAAGAGTGGAACTTGTTCAAAACAAGGAGATGTTATATCTTGGCCTTTAGAAGAAAAAAAGGTGAGACATTATGAAGATAATGAATCTATTGTTCTTGCCCCTGGGTTTGATGAAGAAAGAAGTTTAGTAATACCTACGCAATGGTGGTGGATTTTATTGTTGCTTTTGATAATTGCTATTCTTATTGCGTTTGTGTATAGGTTAATCTGATTATAAGAATTCTCCGAGGCCTTTTTGCTTTTGCTTTTCTTTAATTTCTCTTAGTTTTTCTAATCCAGAATTTATTCTATCTTCTGAAAAATCCTTAGAAAGGAGGAGCTGTTTTATTTTTTCTTCGTCAATTTTTTCAAATTTTGGTTCTTCTCTTGTTCTTGGTTTGAATTCATGGAATTCCTTGTATATTGCTTTCCAATCAAAGTCGATGGAATATCTCCCTGATTGTTCCATATAGTCAAAGATTTTTACTGGGTATTTCCATTTTTGCACAATTTCTAATGCTCTTTTTTGTCCTATACCTCTGACACCGCCAGGATTAAAGTCTGTGCCTACTAAAATGCCTAAACAGATTAGTTGGTCTTGATTTATTTGTAGATGGTCTATTAGTCTTTGAAATTCAATCATTTCAATTTCTGTGTCAACATAACCTGCTGGTGTTTTTCTCTTTCTTGATAGGGTTAAGTTTCTAATTAGTTTTGGGGTGCCGTAAAGCAAGGAATCGTAATCTTGTGATGCAGAGGCCCATGCAAAACCTTGTCTTACAATATGTGCTGCTTCTGCTTCTCCTTCGCTATTGGATTCAAGAACAGGAATGCCAAATGCTTTTAAGAGGTCTTTACTTTCATTGATTATCTCGTCGTTAATATGGACTGTTTGTGCAGAATATTTTCTCATGGATTCTATATCTTCTTTTGCTTTTGCTTGTTCGTAGTTTTCTTTTGCTTTTTCTTTTGCTTTTTCTCTTGATTCGATTTCTTTTGCTTTTAATTCAGGTGGCTTTCCATCAAAAACATAGATTGGTTTAATGCCTTCTTTTAACAAGTTTATATTTCTATAAAAAAGACCGGATAAGTGGGATGTTATTTTTCCTTTTTTGTCCATTAGTGGTGTGCCGTCTACTTGTCTAATTGTTGTTAAAAATTGATAAAGGGTGTTGAATGCGTCTATTGCAATTACTTTTCCCTTTAAGTCTGATAATTCAATTGCCTTTCTGGGAATTATCTCTGATATCTGTACACCCATGCTATATTTAAGACATCTAAATTAATAAATATGTCGATAGATGAAATTTCTAATTCTCCTAAAATCTATAAGTAAAAAATAGCTAAAATCTCTCTCAGCCGTCCCTAGACCTCCCGCCCCAATTACGAGGTGCGCGCCTGTCCTTCGG
>CAZYXM010000071.1:0-2743 GCA_964651205.1 Candidatus Woesearchaeota archaeon | reverse complement strand
CATTATCTCGTCTTAGCTGAAAATCAGGATTATAGGTTTCGAGTTATCAATGCTCTGGCTTCAAGGGAAGATGTTCATGAGCAAATTTGGACATCCTTGATTGAACATGAAAAATGGGGAGAATATGTTCAGGCACAAGAATAAACTTTTATCACAGTGAAATAGTGCTAAAGGTTTATAAACTACTAGAAACTTTAAGTGGTTCCGACCACAATTTATTGTGGTTTTTTTGGAGAAAAACACAAGATACTGTGTTTTTCGCAATCCGACGATAAAAATGAAATGCCCATATTGTAACAAAGAGGAGACAAAGGTAACAGATAAACGAGATAATGAAGGCATCACAAGACGAAGAAGAGAATGTCTAAAGTGCGCAAAAAGATTCACAACTTATGAAAGAGTTGAAATGGATTTGCATGTTATAAAAAAAGATGGGCATCGTGAAAAGTTTGATGCTGATAAGGTTGCTCGTGGTGTGGAAAAAGCATTTGAAAAAAGGCCCCAAAGTTCAGAAGAAGTAGAACGCTTAGTTCAGAATATTGAAGCAAGGATAAGGCGGAGTATAAAAGGCAAAGACATTCGGTCTTCAAAAATTGGAGAAATCACAATGGCAGAAATAAAAAAAGTTGACAAAATCGCATATGTAAGATTTGCTTCTGTTTATAGAGAGTTTGCTGATTTGGATGATTTTAAATCTGAAATAAGGGGGTTGAAATAATCAAATGGTCTCCCCGCGGTTTGTAGTTAAAAAAAATGGAAGGAGAGCTCTTTTTGATGAAAATCGAATTACGAGAGCAGTTACAAGTGCAGCAAAAGCAGTTCATTTAGAAAATCCAGATGTTGTGGTGCAAAAAATTGTTTCAGATACACTCTCTAAATTGCCTGGAAATAATGGTCGGACAACAGTTACGCGTGATGAAATAGAAGAAACCTTGTTAGGTTCTGCAAGGGGGTTGGGTTATGTTTCAGTGGCTCATGCTTATGAGACTTATCGTGATCAAAGAGCAAGAGCAAATGAGATTTTTATTGTTGACCCAAGTTCTGGGAGATCTACAACAGACGCAGCATTGATGATTGCTTCAGATTCTAAAGATAGTAAGACAGGTTTTACCCGTGAAAGAATTGTAGAGCAACTAGAAAAAGAGGCCTCTCTTGCTCCAACCCTTGCAATTGCAACTGCAAAAGATGTTGAGATAGAGTTGGCAAGATTGTATGATTTGGGGTTGAGAGAAGCAACAACTACCCAGGTTAGAGCTATTGTTGATTTGGTTTTAAGTTCAAAAGGGCTGGGGGATGTGATGAGGAGACAGGAAGTTTTAGGTATGCCTACAAGAGATTTGGAATCTTTAATCTTTTCAAAGAATCAAGAGAATAGTAATGTTTCTATTAATAATCCTGAAGCAGTTAATTTGGGTATTGCAGAACATCTTTCAAAGCAATGGGCTCTGCAGAATATATTTGGAGAGGAAGTTACAGAGGCACATCGTGGAGGCAGGATTCATGTTCATGATTTAGGGTATCCAGTGCGAACTTATTGTTCTGCGCATTCTTTAGAGTTTCTTAAGAAATATGGATTAAATAAAACACTTCCAAATTTAGAATCTAAATCTAATCCTCCAAATTCTGCAGCTGTTTTAAATGGACATTTGAATACTTTCTTAGCTTCAAAACAAGCAGATTATGCAGGAGCGTTGGGTTGGGGGTTTTTCAATATTTTATATTCTCCTCTTTTGAATCGGCCTGTTCCTGTTGTGACTGCAAGGGTTGATGGAAGAGAAAGAAAATTTGAAAGAACAAGATTAGAAGAGATGCTGGCAACAGGGATTTATTCACCTAAGGAAATAGAAATCTTGGATGAAAAAGTAGAACTGAGAGATTTAACAGAGAGAGAATATAAACAAATTGCTCAAGAAGTTATTTTTAATTCCTCTCAAAATGCGTTTTCCCGAGGTGGTCAGACCCTTTTTATAGATTTTAATGTGCATGCTGGTGTTCCAAGATATTTGAGAAATGTTCCAGTTATTGGTCCGGGGGGGAAATATGAGGTCCAGATGCCAGATGATTCTATTGAAATGATCGGCGATGTTCCTAGATTTTCTAATCCGGAGAATCCTGATGATCCTAGGGCTGACGACGCAAATGATGCAGGTTTAGAAGGAAAATTAAGTGGTGGGCACATTATCACTTATGGAGATTTAGAATCTTCTTCTCAAAAATTTGCCCATGCTTTGTTACAGGTTTGGCGAGAAGGAGACAAAGACGGAAGGCCATTCCATTTTCCTAAATGTGATTTTCATGTTTCAGAGGAGTCTTTTGAAAATCCGGGCGAAAGAGAAGTTCTTGATCATGCTTTTGAAGTTGCTTCTGAAAATGGAAGTGTCTACTTTTTGTTTGACAGGGGAGAAGATGCTGTTCTTGCGCAATGTTGTAGACTAAAACAAAAGATAGAGGATCCAAAGATGTTAAAACATCCAGAAAAACTTCGTTTTTGCGGTTTTCAAAACGTCACAATTAATGTGCCCCAGGCATCTTATCGTGGTAAGGATTTAGAAGGGACTTTGAGGGAGATTGATGGCGCAATGGATTTGGCATTACAAGCACATTTAGATAAAAGGGAATTTATCCAAGGGCTTTTAGATACTGATGGAAGTCCACTACGGGGGGCTGGAAAACCTTGCGACGATGGAGAGCCGTATATTGACTTAAGCAAGGCAACTTACATAATGGGGATGATTGGATTAAA
>CAZYXM010000070.1:0-2806 GCA_964651205.1 Candidatus Woesearchaeota archaeon | reverse complement strand
AATATGATGAAAATCAATATTACACTATGCAATTCACATGCGAAGCGTGGGATGCGCCTACCGGCGGAGATTGTAATGCATGCAACAACGACATCCGGCCTTGTTCTGAATACAGATGTAGAAGTCTTGGAAGTAATTGTGAATATAATACTGAACTTGGTGAGCCGGGAGTATGTGAAAATGCAAATGATCCTTGGAGAGCAGAAATTGATCCTTGGGAAACCGCTCTAACAGAAAACCATACTTACTATGAGATATCTGATGACGGATTCAAGATTAAAAATGATTTGGATGCCAATGGGAAAATAGAAGCTTGGGAAGAACTAGAATTTGGAATTATCACCAACAAACCGGCAGTTTGTAAAATTGATTCTATTCGAACTGAAGAATATAATCTCATGAGATATGTTATGGAAACAGAAGAAAGTTTTGAATTGGGAAAACAAGATTTGTTGCACCATAAAATAACTTTAAATCCTCATGTTGGAAATAATTCTGCCAGCAGCCTTGCGCTTCAACAAAATTCTGATAATACATATTATATCAGATGTAAAAATGCTGCAGGAATGGTTAATGAGAATGAGTTTGCTGTTCGATTGACCGTCGGTGAGGGGCCAGATTTGACAAACCCGCTGATGAGTCATTTTGAACCCAGAACAGAAAGTTACCTTGCTGTCGGAACGAATTCAACGGGTTTAAGATTGTATGTGAATGAGCCAAGCGAATGTAAATATTCGATCGGAGCGGACTTTTCACAATATTCTAGCATGGAAAACAACATGACATGTATAACAAATCCAAACAGGGATATCTTGGGGGAATGGATTTGTGCAACTCAGCTAGAAAATTTAACTGCCGGGGAAAATAATTATTTCTTTAAATGTAAAGACCATCCAGAATACGAAGCAGAAAGAAGACCTTCACAGAGAAACGAAAATTCCCTAAGTAAAGACTATTCAATAAACGTGTGCTCAGAGGATTTGAATATTCTTAGTGTCCAACCTCAAGGAGAGATAATCATCGGAGGAAATGTTGTTGAGGTAAATCTTGAAGTAAAAACTTCTGGATGTATCTCTGGAGGAATTTCTGAATGTTCTTTTTCAATAAATGGGGGAACAGCAATTAGATTTTTGGAAACAGATTCAACAATTCATAAACAAAAACTTACGAGCATGATATCTGGAAATCATGAAATAAAAATAGATTGTATTGACGAAGCTGAGAACTCAGATAATGAAACAATAAATTTGGAGATTGAAGTAGATAATACCTCTCCAAGGATTGTTAGAACTTACAAAGAAGGAGATAATTTAATTATTATAACGGACGAAGAAGCAACTTGCCAATATACTTCAGATTCAAATATTGGATGCAGTTTTGATTTTACTGAGAATGCTAGTCTAGCGAATAATGTTGGGAATATAATTCATTCGCTTCCGTGGGAAGAAAATCAAGATTATTATGTGAAATGTGCGGACGAATATAATAACACCAATGTGGGGTGCAGTGTTGTATTGAAAACTTATTAAAAAGAATTAAAAACTAAAAATGGTTAAAGAAATAAACGAGATGGAGATGATAAATAAATCGGGACAGGTGACGATCTTTGTAATTATTGGTTTAGTTATAGTTTTCGCTGCTGCAATTGCAGTTTTAATTTATGAAAGCCCATTTTCTGGGCCAGGTACTGATGAAAATCCCAAAGATTTCATAAGAACTTGTATTGAACAAGATGTTGAGGATATCCTTTCAACAATTTCTCTTCAGGGAGGGTATGTAAATACTGCCGACGCTGTTGGTTTTATAGATTACGATAAAGAAAAAGTTTCGTATTTGTGCCACACCCCGGACAATGATGAATTGTGTATCACTCAAGAACCTTTGTTGAAAAAACATACTGAAGATGCGATAAAAAATTATATCTCTCCAAAATTAGAAGAATGTTTTGCCGACTTGGAAAATGAGTACAAAAAATACTCCTACGAAGCGGGGCCGACTAATTTTGAGGTTGTTTTAAATCCTGGAAGGATTGATTTTGAAATCGAGAAGGATATAACTATCATTAAGAAAGAAACCACAGGAGACTATAATTCTTTTGGGTTTTTTGTCAAACACCCCATGTGGGACTTTGTTGTTTTGTCCCAAAATATTATCTTAGAAGAAGGAACTTGTAATTGTGGGAATGAACATTGTGGGGCTGATTTGATTTTGCTCTCTAAAGCTAATCGAGATTATGAATTTGATAAGTTTACAACAGGGAATAATGAAAACGTTTACACTTTCCAAGAATTAAATAGTGAAAATAAATTTATGTTTGCAGTCCGAAACTGTGTGAGGTTGCCATGATAAGAAAAAATATTTTGGGAATGGTTCTTGGAATGATGTTTGTTTTAGCAGTGATTAACTTCATATCTGCTCCAGTATATTCTCCAAATCTTGGTTGTTGTTTCGATCCTTCAATTGGAATGTGCAGTCCAAATACAGATCAAGCAGATTGCGGAAGTGGGGCAACTTGGACAAACGACGAGAGTTGCGCATCTGACAGCCATTGCATCGTTGGTTGTTGCTTAATGGGAACTTCAACAGGCTCTATGACGCAAAGACTATGTCAGTTGGAAGCAAACGCAAGAGGTTTTGAATTTGATTGGAGACAAATTTCAAGTGCAGAATGTACTGCGTTGGGAAATTCTCTGGACAAAGGTGCTTGCATATACCCTGGAGAATTTGAAAATGATTGTATATTCACCACTAGTGGAAATTGCCCAACCGGCGCAAGTAATTTTTATCAAGGATTATTGTGTACTGC
>CAZYXM010000069.1:0-3112 GCA_964651205.1 Candidatus Woesearchaeota archaeon | reverse complement strand
TTTAGCAATAAAACATTTATCTTTCAAATCGTTATCTCTTATTTTTTGGCACAACCGAATTATGTCTTTCTCATGCAACCTTTTGCTAAATAGGTTTGCATTTTCCACGACAAGTTTGTAATAACATATGTCCCTTCCTGAATATCCTTGTCCAGATTCAAAATTTTTTAAAGAGTCCAACCCACAAACTTCTTCGTTTTTTGTTTTCCATGCAAATTCAATAAAGCAATCTTGCTCATCTGGTTCTTCTAAATTTCCACATATACAAAAATCATTTTTATAATATGAAAGATTTTTGTAACATTTTAGAAGTTCTGTGCCCAGAAGAGAATCACATTGAGATGTGTCTAAATCTGAAACACAAGTATTTGGTTTATAATAAATTACAAAAGCAAAAACCAATACAGCGACAACAACTATTGCAATCAGCTCTTTTTTCATTTCGCTAGTCCTCCTCGGTCCACCAATCTAAATCAGGAATATCCACTTCAATTCCTTTTGCCTTACAAAATCCTCTTGTTAAAAGGTAAAAAATTAACCCGAGACTTCGTGCACTTTTATTATTTCCAATTATAACTTGGCTCGCACCTGCTGCAAAATTATTTGTATCACATATCATTAGCACTTTTTTCTTAACATTTACAGTATCTTTCAAAGCATTTTTATCTAACCAAGAGTCTGTAACAATTGTCAACTCATTTTCAAAAAAATTAGGTAATGAGGTGTTTGTTAAAACTCCTGCCGGATATTTTTTAGTAAACGTTCGAATACCAGTCAACTGCGAAAACATTTTAGCAGTTTTTTCACCAGCAGTTCTTTTACAAACAAGAACAATATCTTTCGCGTCAAATTTGGACAAGTACTCAATACCCTCTTTTAATTTTTCATCAATTATGTCGGTATTAAAAATTGCAAGCCCATCAGCCCTTCTTCTATAAACAAATGGCCTCATGTCTGGTGTAACAAGCATATCTGCCCTTTTCTTGGCTTTAACTTGTTCCTTTAATGATTCTGAACTAACAGCACCTGCTTCAACTTTTTCTTTAATCTTTGCAACTTTTTCTAAAAGAGTTTTCTTCCTCTTTTCAATTTCTTCTTTAGATAGCCTCTGCTCAGAACTTTTTTCAGTTTTCAAAGATTCTTTTTCAGCTGCTTTCTCAAGATTTTTGCTTTTCAAGTCCCCTACAATTTCCTCGACAGCTTCGCCTGCCTTTTCTACAGTTTCTTCAATAACCTCAACAATATCAACCATACTAAATCACAGAAAATTTGGTTTATAAATTTAACCTTAACCAATTATTTAATTCAAAAGAATTGTAACACATTCATTAAATTCATCGTCGCTGACCGGATGAAATATTTTACATAACATCTTCACTACTGTAGATTTCAAACCTTTTGCATCTTTAATCATTTGATTAATCTCAACACATTCTCCTCCAGAACATAAATTACTGTAACATTCATAATTATTTTGACACGATGCCCAACTTCCTTGAGAGTTAACAATTTTTTGTTCTTTAACCTTGCCGTCTATATCACAGTAAGCATTAATGCTATCCTGTACTTGTGTTTGAATCCAACCCTCTGCTTTGAATGTAACTTTAATATAACTCTCTTCATAATTTTCTGAGTCATAATAAATTTCATCTACGTACAAAGTATATTTTATGCTCCCTTTTGGAGAATCCTCAAATAATCCCCAATCATATTCTTTTCCAATCTCCAATGTAATGTTTATTTCATCATCCCCAAGACGCTCAAGAGTTAACAAAGCCGTATTATCAGAATAAACTTCCAAGTCAACATCATCCCAGGCATTTGCCTCTTTTACAGTTAAATCCTCTTTATCATTATCACTCACAAAAACTTCTTCAATTTTCCATTCTGTTCCATGTTCAAATCTAAATCCATAAGGAATGCACTTATTATCACCTGCATAGTCGGAGCCCATCCAACGAGGCACGTAACAACCAGAACAAATTCCTGGAGAACATTGTATTTCACTTTTTACTACCCCCTCTTTTCCTTTGCAATATTGGATACATGTCTGAGTTTGAGTTCCGTGTGGCGGACAAATTACAGGTTCCATTTGGCATCTCCAACCAGAAGAGCAAACATCCTCCCCAAAATCTAAATCAGAATTACATAAGTCAACCAAAGACCTCACGAAGTTTTCTGCTCTCCACTCTAGGTAAAAGTTCCAAACATATTCTGGTTTATTATTCATTAATTTTTCAAATGCATCAATTAAATTTTCTTGTTGTTTTCTATGGAAATATTCTTCTCTTCTGTCACAAGATTCTTGATTCCAACAATCCCAATAATTATTATTATAATCAGAGGAATATATTTCAAATAACCTATTTCCACTTATCCATATAACACTCTTTGAATAACTTGGGTCTTCAACATTTGAAATTTCTCTTTCTGCATATGCAACAGACCAAGGGTCTATACAAATATAAATATCTTGGCCCGCAATTTCTCTTTGAGAGCACAAGCGATATTCTTCCATAGATTCAATTTGGTCTAATAATTCTTCTTTTTCTAAGCCACTAACTTCTGTAACATCAATTGAAAAATAATTTCCTTCTTCACTTCTAAACGTCGCATAGTAAGATTTACGAGAGTTATATGAAGATTCCCAGGTATTATTGTATTCAAGTTCCCAATATAAATCCTTTACCATTAGGTCTTTGGGGTTTCTTAAAAAGCTCATTAAATCTAAACATTCTGTTAAAGAATCAATTTCAACAGGAGTTTTTCCAATGCATACACCATCTTTACAACCCTCAAGACATGAGTAATCTTTATACCTAGAATAAAAAGAATCTTCTTCACAATAGTATTCTCTTAATTGACATGAATCTCCTGAGCATTCTTGCCCATATGTTTGGGCTTCTTCATCAAAACAATAATCTGTATGTTCTGGGCCGTCTGCATATCTTGATTCAGTTACTGTTCCTTTAACTCCAATTGCAACACCACCATCACTATCAGTACATGTTGGTTCTTCTGCACTACAGATAGCTTTATTACAATAAGGAGTTTCTTCTGGGCAAATTATTTCTTTAAGAATCGCATCGCCATCTTCGCAGATTGCTTCTCT
>CAZYXM010000068.1:0-3158 GCA_964651205.1 Candidatus Woesearchaeota archaeon | reverse complement strand
AAGATATAATTTTGGTTCATCAGGTTCTGTGATGTTTATGATAGTGTCATTAATTATTGTATCGTTCTGTTGGGTTTGGTTTGTATCAGTCTCATTGATAGGTGGTTCAGTCTCATTGATAGGTGGTTCAGTCTCATTGATAGGTGGTTCAGTCTCATTCTGTGGAGGGTCTGTTTGATTTGTAGTTTGATTGTTGGAATTTTGTAAAACATTAATTGAAAATTCCTCTTCATGATCACTAAGGGTTGTTCCTGATTTTCTTAGTTTTAATATTCCCTGGGCTTGTCCTTCAAAATCACTAGCAAGATCTCCAGCTATTTTTAATTTTACACTCTTTTCATTAGAATCAGAAATAAAATTATTAATATAATTAAAACTAGATTTCCATTCATTATTATTCCAAATTCTTGAGATTCTTGTACTATTCCCGAAAAGATCTATTTTTAGATCATATTCATCCACATTATTTTTTATTTGGATTGAACATTCAAATTCCTGTTCAATCTCAACTTCATCAGGACAAGAAAAATATACATCCTCAATATCAATGCCGCAAACAAGATACAAACAACTCATAAAAACTATCAGAAATATAAAGAGAGCTTTAGCACCCCTTTTCATTTTAAATTATAAGAATTTAAGTTTTAACTATTTTGTGTTTAAATAACTCCTAACAGAAAAACTGACTAAACCTCTTACCTTTTTTCCGCGCAGTTTCAAGATTAATCACCCAATTCTTTTCTGTCTCTTTTAGAGATTTTGGAGAGACAAAAAACCATCCTATCTGATTAAACCGTAGGGCAATAACCGGTTTGAGCCCGAAGATTTCTGAGAAAACTATAAATCGATTTATCTGGTCCTTAGAAATATACTTAATAGGAACTTTTGAAGACTTTGCTTCGATGGCATACTTACGACCTTTTTTCCCGGCGATGATGTCACACTCTGCATTTTCCATTGTTCCGCTTCCAGCGACACGCACAGCTCGATAGTGATTATCTACAAACATTTGGAATAGTTCACGTTCTGCCTTACTGCCTTTTGCTTTGTTTCCTCTTGCCATCTTTCCCCTTTTTACAATATGGCAAAACAAAATGGGTTTTTATATTTTGTTTTGAATGTTACAATCACCTAGTTAAAGCTTAAATTTAATAACTTCCTTGAATTTTAAATAATAACTAAATTGCTCCATTAGTTAAAATGTATAAAACAATAAAGAATGTTGCACTTGCGACTCTTGTTGGAGGTTCGATTCTTTTAACTGGTTGTATGAGAACTGTTGGTGTTCATGTTAGAACAGATAGTCTGTATTGTTCTTCTGTAGGATATGAAGTTAGACCCATTAGGCCATATCATGTTGTAAGACCAACTGTTTACACTGTCTTGCCAAGGCCAACTCTTGATTTAAGAATTGGATGTAATCCAGGACCATTGTTGAGAAGATATGTTGGTAGAAGACTTGTGCCCGTACACAGACCACGGTATGAGCCAAAACAAAGACCTCAGAGACCTAGACAAATGCAACAAGCTCGGCAAAGACAACCATTTCCACAACCGAGAAGACCAGGTAGAAGATAAATAAAATAAAGATTTATTAAAAATTCTTATTTTTTCATTCAGATTTTTCTAATTTCTCTTCTTGTAATTTAAGGGCTAAATATGCTCTTTTCTGTCTTTTGGATCTTTCGTAAAGTTCTCCACCCTCTTTCCAATCTTTACGCGTCTCTGAATTATATTTCCATTTCCAATCTTCTCTTTTTGTTCCAATTTTAACAAGCTCTTCTAAAACTTGATCCTTATTTGAATCTTCACAAAAAACACACAGAACAGGTAGGTCAAAAGGAAGAGGACTAGCACTAAGGTCTTTTTTATGAGAGTATTTTGCAGAGTATGCTACTCTATTTCTGACTAATTTATTAACTTTCGGAAAAAGTTTTTTAATATAATTCATAGAATCAGAAAGATACCACTTTCCAACTTGAGGGCTTGAAGAAAACATCCATACTTTATCTTTTTCATAGTTTGCCATGCAGAATTACAGAAATATATTTATTTAAGAATTTATATTCTTTACTTTCACAAATCTCTTGCAAGAAGAGTCTTTCTTTGATTAGCTTTTGCTCGCTCTTCTGCTTTTTTCATCATGTTTTCAACTTCAATCTCAATCTGTCTTTTGAATTCTTCTGAGATTGAAAGTTCTGTATGATTTTTCAGATTGCTTTTTATTACAAGTGCCATTATTATTTTTCTTTATAATTATCTAACCAAGAGCGAGTTTTATTGTTGAGAATTTCATTATCTTTAATAGTGGATTGTAGTTCTAAAAAAGGATTATTAATTTCATCATATCTTTCTTTAGCTCTTTTTTGTTTTTCACTTGCAAGATTAAACAAGAGTGTTTCAAGACTTTTTTTAACCGCAGTTATATCCTTTATTTCCTTGGGCAGGTCAAACTCAACACCACTAACTAATGCAAAATATTGCTGATTGTCTGCAAACTGCCTTATTTCTACTTTTCCGATTAAAGGAAGATTATAACTCTTTATGACTAGGTCATTTACATAAAGAGGAATTGTCCATTTTTGTTCCATCTTTTATTTCACCTGCTCAAGCAATTTAACAACTTTTTCTTTTCCAATAGCAAGAATAAACCCTGCTAACCGTGGTCCACGCTCCTTGCCAATTAAAACTTTATAGACTAATTTGAAAAAATCTTGAGTTTTAATTTTGTGTTTTTCAGAGAGCTGATAAAAATCATTAAAAAGTTCTTGTTCTGTTTTAGCTTTTTTGAGTTTGTCTTTTAGCTCTTGCAATATTTCTTTATCTTTTTTTGAAAGTTTTATTTTATTGTCTATTTTTTCTTTAAGATTAAATTTCATATCCTCTCCAGCATATTTTTCAAGCCAGACCTTAACATGCTTAGCACGTTCTTGTGATTCTTTATTTAATTCTTTTAATTGATTAATCTGGATTAATGTACTAAGATGTCTAAAACTTTCTCGTTTTGGCATTGTCTTTGGAATCTTTACAACAGAGAGCTCGTACATTCTTTTTTCTTGAGGATTTATACTAGAGTTTTTATCAAAATATTTTTTCTCTAAAGTATCAAAGTCTTCGTAGATTTTGATTATATCATTATCAAAACTAATTGCAAAACC
>CAZYXM010000067.1:0-3239 GCA_964651205.1 Candidatus Woesearchaeota archaeon | reverse complement strand
TTCTTCATATAGAAAATTCAGAGAAAGCATGGTGCCTGAGTTGAGTTCCTATGAACGGTGGGCGAGGTCGTTGGGTGGGGTTTTCAAGTTAAACGTTTCAAAAAAAGATTCAGAAAAGATTCAGAGGTGGATTGATATTGCGCACCTGAATGTTGCAGTTTCAGATGTTGCAGTTTTATCTTTTATTATCTTTTTAAGGGTATTCTTGGGGGGGTTATTTGTTTTGGTGGGGGGTTGGTTTTTATTGACAGAGGTTGCAACATTTAGTAATTTTCCTGTTGGCACTACAATTTTACTATTGGTTTTGTCTATCTTTTTATTTTATTATACTTATTCTATTCCAAAGAGAATGGCGATTAAATGGAGGTTGAAAGCTTCAAGTCAGATGGTGCCTGCTATCTTGTATGTTGTAATTTATATGAAACATACTTCTAATTTTGAAAAGGCGGTGGCATTTGCCTCAGAGAATTTAGAACCCCCATTGTCTTTGGATTTTAAGAAAATATTTTGGGATGTGGAAATTGGAAGATATAGTTCTATAAAAGAAAGTGTGGACGCTTATCTTGAAACTTGGAGAGATTATTCAACAGAATTTATTGAGGCTTTTCATTTAGTTGAATCCAGTTTATATGAACCTAGTGAGGAAAGGAGGGTTGAATTTTTAGAAAAATCAATGCAAGTAATTCTTGAGGGTGTTTATGATAAGATGTTGAAATATACTCACGAAGTTAAATCCCCTTTGACAAATCTTTATATGTTGGGGATTGTTTTGCCTACATTGTCTTTAGCAATTCTTCCGTTAGCAGCTACAATGTTGCAAGGAAGTTTGAAGTGGTATCATTTATTTGTTGTTTTTAATTTAATAATACCTATTGTGGTTATCTATATGACCTCTAATGTTATCATGTCTAGGCCGGGGGGTTATGGGGAAGCTTCTTTATTAGAGAAAAATCCCCTTTATCCGAGATACCGTTCTAGGAAACCTTATTTATACTCTGCATTAATCGCATTCCCATTTTTTCTAATTGGAATTTTGCCTCTGTTATTTATGTATACCCCCCTGCCCACATGGTTGAACTTGGCAAGGGATTATACCTGGAATGAAATTGGGATTAGGTTTTTAGGGAATTCTGGGATTTTTGGAATTGTGGAAGCTTCGGGTGGGGGGTTTGTTGGGCCTTTTGGAACATTGTCTCTAATTTTGTCTTTATTTGTTCCGATATCAATGGTTTTATTTTTTGTTTTTGCTTATAGATATAAGACAAAAGAATTGATTGTCGAAAGAGACAAATATAAACAAGTTGAACAAGAGTTTACTTCTTCGCTGTTTCAACTTGGAAATAGGATGGCTGATGGTTTTCCTGCTGAAATTGCATTTGCAAAGGTTGCTAGTTCTACAAGGGGAACTGCCACAGAGGGATTTTTTAGAATGGTTAATGAAAATCTGCAACAACTTGGAATGTCTGTTGAGCAAGCATTATTTAATCCAAGGCGCGGCGCTGTTGTCTTTTATCCTTCACATTTGATTGCAACTTCAATGAAGATTTTGATAGAGTCTGTTAAAAAGGGTTTGAAAGTTGCTGCGAGAAGTTTGATGTCTATTTCAGAATATGTTAAAAATATCCGGAAGATTGATGCGCGTTTGACTGACCTGCTTGCAGATATTATTTCTGACATGAAGAGTAATATGACATTTTTAGCCCCCCTGTTGTCTGGAATTATTGTCGGTTTATCAGGAATGATTACCATGATTTTAGCTAGCTTGAGTCATTTATTTGCACAAGGGGGATTAGAAGGTGCGGACATCGGAGGGGTGGGGTCTGGGTTGGGTGCTTTCTTGAATTTCTTTAATTATGAATTGATGATGCCAACATATTGGGTTCAATTATCTGTGGGGATTTATTTAATTGAAATTGTTTTTATTTTAACAGCCACATTAGTTACAATTAAATCTGGAAGGGATGAATTACAAACTACATCAGAGACCGGGAAAAACTTAAAAATGGCAATAACCCTTTATGTTATTGTTGCGTTGATTTCTATTGTCTCTCTTGCATTATTGTCTTCATTGATTTTGTCAGGATTTGCATAAAAGGAGGAAAAATGGACTACGGAAACCCCGAAAGAAGAAGAACAAAAAAAGACCTAAAAAGAAAGAGAAAAGCGAGAGTTTACAAGAAAGGTGGAAAGTATAGAACTTCTGATGTTGATGAAAGCAAGAAAAAGAAAAAATGAGCTTTTTGTTCTGGCTTTTTCTAATTGGAATTTTGATTGCCTTATTTCAGGATTTGAAAAGAACAGAGGTTGACTATTGGCTATGTTTATTATTTTTTTTCTCTGGAGGCGCTTATATTGTTTTTGATTCTTTAAGTTCTGGAAACTTAAGCAGAATTTTTCAACTTTGTGTTTTTACATTAATCATTGGCGCGTTGTCTTTGATTATGTATTATTCTAGAATTTTTGCAGGGGGGGATAGTAACTTGTTATTTGCAATGACTCCGGTTTTTATTGCAGAAAGTTTCTCTGAAAGTTTTCTAAATGTTTTTTGGTTTGTGTTTATTTTACTTTTTGCAGGGGCTGTTTATGGGTTTTGTTATTCTCTTTATTTATTTCTCAAAAACCAGAGAAATGTGTCTAGTGCATTTTCCAATGAGATTAAGAAAAGGCAGGTTCTCTTGATTTTAGTTCTTGGATTTTTGTCTTGTTTATTCTTTTTTGTAGATTTAATTTTTCTTTTACTTGGTGCATTCTTAATTTTTATGGCTGTTTTATATGCTTTTGCTAAATCTATTGACTCTGCTGTGATGATCAATAAGGTCAATGCGGGGGATTTGCAAGAAGGTGATTGGCTGTTAAAAGATGTAATGGTCGGTGGGAAAATTGTGGTGACGGGGTGGGGTGGGTTGTCTAAAAAAGATATTCAGCTTTTGAGAAAGCATAACAGAAAAGTGAGGATAAGAAAAGGGTTTGCATTTGTTCCAGCTTTTTTAATTGCTTTTCTTATTTATTCTTTTGTTGAGAATTTTTTCCTTATTTTTTAATTAAGGAATTTTGGGGGTAATAACTGGAAGCTTTTTTTCTGCAGATTCTGTTTTTTTAGATTTCTGTTTTGCTTTTTTTGGTTTTGTGATTAGTGTTTCTTGTAAGTCTTTTAGTTCTTGTTCTGTTGCCTTTTTTCTTTCTTTTTCATTTCCATAAATTGGAATTACTTCTATTTAAGAATGATTTATTATTTTGGT
>CAZYXM010000066.1:1832-3258 GCA_964651205.1 Candidatus Woesearchaeota archaeon | reverse complement strand
TATCAACACTTTTTGCAACACTAATTTTTTCTTTAAGTTCGTCAACAAGAATATCAATCCTCTCTCGAATCAAATCAAACGCCTTTTCTTCCTTAGCTTTAGTTTCACCTCTTCTTTTATTAATCCATACCGCGATTTCAGAAAAATCTACATCTTCTTTTTCAATCTCTTCTGCTTCATCATCCTCAAAAAGATTTTTAATAAAATCCAATATTCCCATAAAACTTAGACGCTGGGGGGTATAAAAACATTGTGTCCACTTCCTTTCCGAACAACTCTTCCCAATTGTTAACTCAATTCGTCAGTTCGACCACAATAATTCTTAAAAACACCTAGATGATGAAATTATATGACTTTTCATAAAAGTGTTTACAGAAGATCTACTAAAGATCCTTCATATGCCCTGATAAATAGATTGGCTCTTAGAGGAACACGCCAAGAGATAAGGGTTTTCTCAATAAGCCCAGAGGTGCATGAACACGCAATGAATGTTTTAAGAGGCAGACAGGAATCAGATTCTAGAAGAAGCGGATTAGAGATTCATGAGCTTCAAGATGCTTTTGATGTTAATGGTGTAACAGCAAACTTTGATGTGGTTGGAGTATATTTGGGGGCAGAAAGAGAGGCCAGGGTAAAATTGGCCGCAGACTATCTCGGATTACCAACAGAATTTCCAAAAAACATAGATTTAATTTATAGAGAAGAAGATCTCATCCTCCTACAAAAAGAAGAAGAAGCAAAGAACAACCGTTCTGAATTGTTAACTCAAACATAACAACTCGTTGAACGCCGTAAAAGTAGTCATGAATGTTTAAGTATTTCTTGCATTTCAATAAATTATGGAGTTAGTTATAACGTCGAAAACAAACAAATCAGACAGCCAACGAGGAATCGGAAGCTTTTTGTTTGATGTAATTGAACAACATCCCGGAGCAAAACTCGTCTCGCACGAATGCTACTCTGATGGCGAAACTGCCGTGTTTAATTTATAATTCTTATCTTTCTTATTTTTTTAAAGACGTAACTGGAAGTCTTTTACATAATCCTCTCATCATTGTTCATCATAATCTAAACAAACGAAGATATTAACCATTAACTCAAAAAAGTAAATCACGATAATATTTAAATATTTCAAAGGTTTCCAAAAATCATGCCAGAAGAAGAAACACAAGAAACTCATATAGAATATTGCGGCTATGGCGGAGGCGCAGGAGATAGCGCTAACTGGACAGAAGTTCCAGGCCCAGACCCTAATCAAAGAGGAAAAAAGCCAGGCAAATTAGAATTATCTATTGGAATTCCTTTAGCAGGAGCAATTGGATTTGGAGTTTTATGGGGCGGTTTACGTCTTCTAGAAAAAGGAGCAGAATATCTTTCAGAGCACGCAGAGGAAATACTCGCCTATATGCAAAGATAATAGTTAATT
>CAZYXM010000066.1:0-1822 GCA_964651205.1 Candidatus Woesearchaeota archaeon | reverse complement strand
ACAAAGCAATATGGCATTAGACGATTATCCAAGATATTATCCTCCCGTACAGCCCCCAAGACAACCAATGTCCACCGGGGAACATAGGATGGATGATTCTGGAAGACCCCCTCTAGATTATAGGTTAGAGAGATTTGTAAGAGAAGGCAGAGAAATGATTGAGCAAGAAAGAGAGCGAGTAGAAAACAAAGCAAAAGCAAGACAGACTATGCAAGGGTGGGAAAGAGAAAAAGAACAAAAAAGGCTCGCAGAGATGAGGATCCAACTTCCAGGACTTTTACCTCAAGACGATTCTGAGGAGGATACTTTTCATAATCCTTGGGTTTACCGGCCCTAAAATTGTTCACCATAATACAAACAGAAAATTCTAAAAACATTCCACCCTTTTCGTAGTTATGCAAGTCCTCCACCTAACCCTCCACCGCAAATGGTTTGACCAAATTTTAGCAGGAACAAAAAAAATCGAGTATCGGGAAATAAAACCGTACTGGACTAAACGTTTATTCAACCTCAACGGCACACCCAAAAAGTTCGACGTTATATTTTTTAAAAACGGCTACGCAAAAGATTGCCCGAAAATGGCTGTTGAATGTAAGGGAATTCAAAAGCTAACCCTGAAAAAAGAAATTAATGGAATGAAAGAAGAGGAAGAGGTTTATGGGATTGAGTTGGGGAAAATTATAAAAAACTAAAATTCCTAAGAAAGGCATGGAAGAAGTAGATACAGATTTCGTTAAACAAATAGAAAGAAGCTTACAGGACATAGTTCACGGTAGAATAAAAGAGTGGAAGCAAGATGGAACTGAGTAAAGTCAAAACATTTCTTGAAAAGCTAAAGCAGAAAGATATTACCTTTGACCAGCATTTCCAGAAAAGGAGCAGGGAGAGACCAATAGATAAAAGTATGGTTGGGAGTTTCTTATTCCAATTAAACAAACTTGAAAAGATTGAGCAAGGGAAACAAGAAGAGAGATTTAAATTATGGTTCAAGATGAGCCGAAAATATTCCTTAGTATTGATAATTGAAATTAAATTCTCCAAAGATTTAAAAGTAATAAGTGCTTGGAATAGTGATAGAAAATGGCAAAACAAATTAAAACAATAGACTACGATTCTGATAATGATATATTTTTTATATCTGATGGAGAAAAGGTAAAAGCGTCTTTAGACGTCGGAGATTTTGTTTTAGATGTAAGCCATAAAAACTTAATTAGTGGAATTGAAATCATGGATGCAAGCGAAAACCTAGGCGTTTCAAAAGAAATATTAAAAAATATACAGAATATGAAAATGTCTGTTAATTATCAAACCAATCATGTTTATGTTTTGCTTATGATTAGCTTTAAGAAAAAAGGCAAAGATGTAAATGTGCAAATACCCTTAACACTTAGTTTAGGACATAAAGAGCCAATGAAAGAACTTATGGTCTATAATTAATTCTTAAAAAAGTTTTGCATTACCCCCCCGAAGATTCAATATCTTAATTCAATCCGTCGCTCGACACGAGACCGATTTGGGTTAATAATTTAATTGCGGGGGCGGGGATTCTCGACCACGATAATTCTTAAATACCCTTTATTTCTAAGAAAGTCATGACTTTGGTAAGGCATGAACCCTATCTTGTTACAGCAGATTATTTTATAGAAGCTACAACAGAAGTTGGAGGCGTAGATTTCTCTAGGAAGGAAAACCCAGGCACTCCTGCAGAAGCATTAGAGCTTGCTAGAGCTTGGCAGCATCCCGATATTAATCTTAATCTTCGCAGAGTAATTTATTTTCGCGAGAAAAGTGGTGGTCGTTCAAGAGATTGTCCAACTGAAAC
>CAZYXM010000065.1:0-3389 GCA_964651205.1 Candidatus Woesearchaeota archaeon | reverse complement strand
ATTATCCACAGTATACAAACCAGATTTATCAACGAGATAACCTTACACATGGAGAGATTTTTGTAGAAGGAACCTACGAACCTGGATCTGGGGAGATATATGTAAGTTATGGTGGTTTGGACCCTGTTCTAATGACGCAGCATCCTGGCGGAATTTTTAATGGGTCTTTCACAGCCCCTGTTGGAAATGGGACCTTAGTTGTTTATGAAGCTAATACCCCCACATTAAACTTGACAAAACAGGTTGGAGTTGGGGAAGTTTTTTTTGTATGGGGGCAATCTAATGCTAATGCAGGATCTCAGAATTTCTACTCTAATGTAAATTATACTTTTCAATCAACTTATCCTGTTGTCTCATCTAAATTTGTTGGTGGCACTCAGTCAAATCCACAGTGGTCTTGGGATAGTGACTTTAAAGACAATGAGGCTGGAAATTCTTGGGCGATTTTTGCCGATTGGGTAGCAAGAAATCAAAGTGTTCCTGTAGCAATATTAAACCTAGCCATTGGTGGGGCAACGATTGAGCAATGGCAGGACGATTTATACCATTTATCTGCAATGAATTATACACAAAATTTTACAGCAAAAACTTACAAGGTTAAGTCTAGTTTTTGGTTTCAAGGAGAGTCAGACGCAAGTGATAGCGATTATTATAGTGATTTAATTAACTTAACTTCCCAATTAGAATCTGATTTAAACATTACTTCAGATGTAAAGGGGATTCTAATACCCCCATTAAGAAATTCTTTTGATATAGACACAATAACCAATCTCCAGAATTATCCTATGAATGCCATGTATAATTTTACAGTATACAATTCTTCTTATAAACTCGGAGTCATATTGCATTATATTTCTACCACAGATACAAGCGGTTATGTTCATTTAGCAGGAATCTATGATGGAACCGCCCTAGCTTTCAGACATCTTATCTCGGGTATGTCTAAACTTTACAATCAAACACAGTATGATTTAAGTTTGATTTCTGTAAAACGGTACAATTCAACAACGATGCTTATGAATTTTAGTAAAAATATAAAGATTGAATATTTTAATGGTACTGACTCTGATATTGCAAAAGGGCTTGTTCTTTATAATGATACCGTGGGAGACTATTGGAGAAACGCAACAATCGGAAACTTGAACATTACTTTTACAACTATTAATGGTACCCTATTATTTGTGGGTTATGACTCTGATATTTCGGGGGCGGTGCAGTATTCTTATTGCATTAGACAATATTGTTATGGGGCCCCGGTTGTTATGTTAAACTCTTCAGAATATCCATATACAATGTCAATTGAAGCAGTCTATCCTGCAAATATAACAAATTGTACAAGTCAGGAAATCTGTTCTATAAATGGAAGTTTTTGGTATGGTGGTACATGTTATTTAAATCAAGAAACCGCCTGCAGTGTTAATGGTTTGGTGGTTTCTGGTGCTGGGTGTGTTTCTACTACTAATGCTGGGACAAGTTCTTCTGGAGGTTCTTCATCTTGGTTAGTAGATCTTGGGTCAATCACGTTTGTGAACAGGAGTTTTTATTCTGGGAGTTTGGCATTTGGACAAAGATTACAATTTAGCTATTTAAACGAAACCCACGGGATATTGATTTCAGAGATTAATCGGACAAGAGGGGAAGTTATATTTGAAGTTTATTCTGAGAAGCAAGTTATTGTTTTGAAGTCTGGAGAAAGTAAGGATATAGATTTAAATAATGATACTGTCGCAGATATTGCAATTAAAATTAATAAAGTTTACAATGGAACATCGAAGATAGACTTGTCTTTAAATTTGATTGAGGAAGAACCTTCGGGGAGGGTTGGTGTTGGTGACTTTACTTTAAGCAATCATGAAGGGCCAGTTAAAAATTATTTTTGGTGGTACCTTTGTTTCTTTTTTGTTTTTTTTGTAATTGGCGGGGCTTATCTTTTTAAGATGTGGAAAAAAGGACATATGAGAATTAGGAAGGGTCGAAGAAAGAAATAAAAACATGGTTTTTCTTAGGTTTTCATGGCTTATGATGTTATTATAGGAAGAGATGACTCTGATAGAAAAAAGTTTGGGAAAAAGGGTTTGATTTATCTTGGGAAAAGTTATGTTCAAATGGGGCAGTATACTTCTCTGTCAAATCCGATTTTAATGGATATAGCGAGAAGTCATGTTGTCCTTGTTGCTGGTAAGCGTGGAAGTGGTAAGTCTTACTCTCTTGGAGTTATTGCAGAAGCTCTGTCAAAATTAAATGTAGAAGAAGCTTCAAATGTTTCGTCTTTGATTTTTGATACAATGGGAATTTTCTGGACAATGAAATTTAAGAATAAAAAAGATTCAGAACTATTAGAAACTTGGCAATTAAAACCAGAAAATGTGCCTGTAAATTTGTTTGTGCCTTTTGGTTATGCTGACGAATACAAGGTGAAAGGGATTCCAGTTGACAAACCATTTGCATTAAAAATCTCAGAACTAACAGCAGAAGATTGGATTTCTTTATTTGAAATGGATTTTTTACAACCAGAAGCAGTTTTGATTGAATCTGTTATTTCCCTTTTGAAGGAAAAGAAAACTTATGATTTTAATGATATTCGAGAATTAATTAGCAAGGCAAAAGATGTAAGTCTCGATGTGAAAAATGGTGCTTCTGCCTTGTTTGATGCTGCTGAAACTTGGGGGATTTTTAGTGAAAAATTAGGAACAGAAATTATTGAATTAGTTGAAGCAGGTAAAACTGGTGTGATTGATTTGTCTATGTATTCTTCTGTGGGAAGTTTTAATGTTCGTGGACTTGTGATTGGGCTTGTCTCAAGAAGATTATTTTTAGAAAGAATGTCTGCTAGAAGAAATGAAGAAATTCAGTCTGTTCAGCATGGATTAAGTTCTAGCTATGGTGTGAAAAGAGAGATGCCATTGGTTTGGATTTTTATAGACGAGGCGCATGAATTTTTACCTAAGGAAGGCACAACACCTGCAACAAGTGCATTGATCCAATTATTGAGAGAAGGAAGACAACCCGGAATTTCTTTAGTTTTAGCTACACAACAACCAGGGAAGATTCATACGGATGCTATGACACAATCTGACATTGTTCTTTCACATAGGGTAACTTCTGAACAAGATGTTTCTGCTTTGAATGAGATTATGCAGAGTTATGTTTATGAAGGTGTGAAGAAGAAAATGAATGACTTGCCGAAATTAAAGGGTTCTGCGATTTTATTAGATGATAACTCAGAGAGGATCTATTCTATGAGGATTAGGCCAAGATTTACATGGCATGGGGGGGAAGCACCAACCGCTATAAAACCTGCTGAGAATTTTGATTAACCTTTAATAACTGCAAGTGGCACAAATTTTACAACTGGCTTTGTGATTCCAAGTTCATTAGATACTTTGATT
>CAZYXM010000064.1:0-3600 GCA_964651205.1 Candidatus Woesearchaeota archaeon | reverse complement strand
CTTGTTCAACGAAAGCTCCGTAGATCAAAGGGAAATATTTTAGGAAAACGAAACCAGTTGATTTTATTTTTATTCCCCAACGTCTTGCGAAAATTCCGTGGCTGAATTCATGGACGAACATTACAATTGTGATTGCTAAAAGGAAATATATGAAATAAAACATTGGGAAAATGTCGCCCCATCCGAATAATTGGGGGAAGTACGGAAGTATTGGTGCTAGAGGCGGGGCTTTTCCAGTTGTTTCAAGAATAGCAGAACTTGTTAAATATTGCCAAACAGAATTTCCGAATAGATAAATAATTCCAGCCATTAAAAAAAAACCTAGAGTTATTGAAACATAAGTTAGGGCTTTTAGAGTTTTTTGGTATTTGGTTCCAATCTTTTCAATTAAATTAATTCCCCATTTTGTTCGGTACAAAAAGAAAGGGCCTTCTTTTCCTAATCTTTTTTTGTTTTTGTAAAGAAGTATTGAGATGACAACTAGGATTACTGCTAGTAGTGTCAAATCTAAAGCTATGAATAAGTTAAAAGCCATTTTCACCTGTTTATTTTTTCTTTAAAGGTCTGAAGTTTCGGCCGTCGCATTTTCGGCATTTTGTCTTTCCTTTAAGAATTTTTTGAGTGTCAGATTTTATTTTGCTCTGGCATTTCTTGCAAACGAAAACATTCTTGAACAATCTATTTTGTGCTTCAGGTATTTTTCCCATGACTTAGAATAAGAAATTTGGTTTAAAAAGGTTGGGGTTTAAGAAAGATAATTATATCTTTTTAGTCTCTGGCCAGATTATTCTTCTAATTCTTTCTTGGAGGACATTTCTGTCCACACCATTCTTTGGATCATAGGCGCTTTCTCTTCCGACATTCATGTTGTGAAAATAATCTCCCAATAAAATCCTGATTCTCTCTGGGCATTTCCCTAGTTTACCCATCCATGAATATACTTCTTTTAGAAAAGGATCTATTAGGTAATGGGGCATATTTAATCTTGACATATCTTGTCCTAAACTTTCTTGTGTTGCTTTTGGTCTTTTTGGCATGAGAAATTAATCAAGAAATAGTTTTTAAATTTTTCTCTTAATAATCTTCTCGCCTTCAACCTCGCAAGAGTTGAATGGCACTAAAATTATATTTTCCGTTTTATGATTTTTTCGCCTTCGATGTCCCAATATTCTACATTGTCGTTTTCTGCTAATTGTGGTCTCAATTCTTCAGGAACTGCTACTTCAATTGTTTCAAAGTTTGTCAAATCCATGATGCTTGCGTGGTCATCTGTTACAGATAGGACTTGTCCTTTATTTTTGTCAACTCTTGGGATTTCTAACCTGTCGTGTCCTGGAACAACGAAAACTTTTTTGCCCCCGTTTAGTATTCCGACAGCTTCAATTCGGCACTTTGCATGTCCGTGTTTTCCTGTTTTAGAAATATCTATCTTCTTAATAGTGCAAGAGATTCCATCAACGAGAATATTTGTACCCACTTTTGCTTGTGCCGCATCAATAATTTTATCAACCATCTTTTGAAAAACTGAAATGCGTTTATAAAGATTTTGGTGTGGAAAGATTTTTATTGTCATATATCTCTTCTACAAACATGGAGAAAAAGCTTAGATTAAATGATGAGGATTTAGAGAAAGTTGCTAATAATATCAGAAGAAATCTTGTCGGGGCAAGAGCAGCTACTTTAGATGAGTATTTAGAAGCAGCAAAATCAAAAAGTGTAGAAGAGATTGGGTGTTATGAACTGGGAGTTGTCAAAAGTTACCAAAGAATGGCGAGATTTCTTCCGGATGAACTTTTGGAAATTCTTTCTCGTGCGAGGCTATATACAAGAGAGGAAGATAAGATAATAAAAGGCGCTAATCTTGAACAACAGAGTGACGAGGATATAGCTCTTTTGATTGGAAGAGATGCTTCTTCAATAATGTTTAGGAGAATCAAGCTAGGGCTTTTAAGGAAAAACCTTTTTGATTGGAAAGGCAATCCAGAAGTGGAAGAAGATGTCTTGGCTACTTTTAAAGAAGAAAATTATGATGTAATTGCAGAGAGGCATGGATTGACCCGTGACCAGATAGAACATAGGGTACTTCGGTCTGGCTTGAGAAAAATGGGTTTGAGGTGGGATGACACCCCCTGGAAAATTGATTATTTGGTTACTCATTATGGTAAGAAGAGTGATGCAACGATAGCAAGGCACCTTAAATTAAAGGAAAGTCAGATTAAATGTAGGGCCGTATTAATGGGTTTAACAAAGGGATCTCATTTTAATTGGGGAGAACACCCTGAAGCAGTTCAATATCTTAGAGATAGCCACAGAAAAAAAAGTAATCCACAAATAGCAAGAGATCTCAAGTTGAGATTATGTCAAGTAGAAAACAAAGTTAGGGCTTTAGGTTTAACAAAGGGAGAAAAAGAGCTGGCTTAGGGGTTTGCTATTCTTTTTTGTCATAAAATTTATATAGTTCTTGTTTCAATTAATTGAATGATTTGGACAAGCTTAAAATATGTTGTTAGGGAAAGAATATCTGCTGAAAAAGATTTTACTCTTTACTTAGATGAGGCGCTTAGGGATTATGGGAAAGGAAGATTAGAAAAAGTTAGGGAGAGCTGGCATTGGCATAGTGAAAGGTATATGGCAGCTGTTGCACTAGGTGTTGAAGGAGAATCTTTAAGAGAAGAGGCAGCAGGTTATGTTGATGAGATAATACGTGGGCTAGATGCTGCTTCGGAAGATTCAGATAGACACAGAAGAATTTATATTGATGGGGTTCGGCTGCATGGTTTTTTGTCTGATGCTGAACAAAAAAAAGATCTTCTCTCGGCACTTCAACGTCCCAAATGGAGAATTCTCTTTCTGGAGAAGGTTCTTAGGTTGGTGGTGTGAAAAAATTTTTTGGGAGTTGGGAAACATTAATTAGTGAAGTTTATTTAGAATAATTTTATAAACTCCTTTTTCCTAAATAAAATATGCAAAGTAAAAACACATTGCTCCAGGCACAAAGATATGCAAAAATATTTGCAATGTTTAATCTTATTATTGGGATACTGAGCGGCATAGTATTAATAATTCTTAGAAGATATACCGAAATTGGATTGGCTGTTCTTTTATTTGCAAATGCTGGTGCATTTAACTCAATTAGTAATTTAATAAAATAACTCTTTGAATAATTTTATAAACTTCTAAATTAGAATATTAATATGCAAAAAAGAGGTCCGATAGGATTAATAATTAGTTTGGCCGTAGTCGTTTTGGTTTTATTGATTGGAATTGGCGTTTATTTTTATTTAGATAATGATAAAATAAGTTGTGAAGGGGGGAAATACAGTTCTAATTTAGGTGCATGTGTTTATAAGTTTCCTCAATTAAAACCCGATTTAATAGTAAAATGTCCAGAAGGATTTGGTTTTAATAAATCAACCCAGGTTTGTGAAATGACTCCGGAGGTTGTGAGGGTTTGTGGACAAGGAATTTATAATAATGAAACAGGAATGTGTGAAGTGGAGTTAGATACTCAATATACCTGTGAAGATGGGAAGATTCAAGAAATAGCTGGCGAGTTGGTTTGTGTTGTTGATCTGGATAATGTTGTGGTAGATGATTGGG
>CAZYXM010000063.1:0-3611 GCA_964651205.1 Candidatus Woesearchaeota archaeon | reverse complement strand
ACTAAAAATAGCAGAAGAACAAGCAAGAGAAAAACAAATCGGGATTTGGAAACATTCTGAAAATTATGGTTGTATTCAACTTGGAAAATTAGACCAATATGAATTAAATCGTTGCAATGATGAAGAAGAGATTATTCTGGAAAATTCTTGTTCAAATTTAGATGTTTTAATTAAGGATGAAGCAACACACCAATATCATGAAACAATTCCAAAAGGAGAATGGAAAAAAAGTTTCTCTTGTATCTGGAATGATGCAGGCGACACACTTTTCATCTGGGATGACTCTGGGTTGTTGCTGTATTATAGGTATTAGTTAACTGTTGGGGGTGCGGGGCAGTTTAATGCTTTTGCTACTGACAATCAATTCTGGTTCAGTCAGGGTTTCTTGACGATATTCTAATATGAGCTGAAAATATGCTTGGTGTTTGAGTTCGTCATATGCTCTTTTTTGTTCTTCTGTTTGTGTTAAATCTGGAAATCTGTTTCGGTCTATCCATTCTGGGAAGTTTCCTTTTTCACTCCCCCTTAATACCCCTGAAAATTGAGAGGCGATGTAAACATATCTGAGCGTTGTTTGGTCTTCCCAGTTTCTATTAAAGAAAATCATTCCCATCTGTTTTAAATCAACACATTTTAATCCTGTTTGTTCTTCTAAAACTCTTGAGATACAATTTTCTAATCTTTCTCCTGGGGTGGCGGTTCCATGGGGTGGGGCCCAGAACTCTTGCTTGTTGATAATTTCAGGAATCATGAGAACCTTTGTTTTGTCAAAGATGTACCCACAAACTTCTCTAATCATTTTTCTTCCCATAATCATCATTGTTGGCAGGATATTTAAAACATTTATATACTGAGAAGATTATGTTAAATTATGTTACAAGAAATGCTTTTAGCAATAATCCAGGCAGCCACAGAGTTCTTACCAGTTTCAAGTTCAGGACATTTAGCCTTAGTTTCAAATCTAATTTCTCAACCAAATTTATTTTTTATTACTGTTTTGCATCTTGCCTCCTTGCTTGCTGTTTTGATTTTCACAAGAAAAGAAATTGCATTGCTTTTGACATTTAACAAACAATCACAGAAACTGTGGGGGTTATTGATTATAGCAACAATTCCGGCTGCCCTTTTTGGATATTTTTTTAGTAGTTTTATAGAGGCCAGTTTTTCATCTTATCTTTTTTTAGGGTTCACGTTTTTGTTTACAGGGGTGGTTTTATTATCTACAAAAAATTTCAAGACATTTACTAAATTGAATTGGAAAAATTCTCTTGCTATTGGATTTGCACAGGTTCTTGCTTTGTTTCCAGGTGTTTCAAGAAGTGGTGTCACAATTTCAACTGGAAAGTTTCTTGGTTTGAGAAATGAACAGGCTTTTAAGTTTTCATTTTTACTTTTTATTCCACTTGTGCTGGGTGCCATGGTTTTAGAGTCAGGGCAAGCTTATTTTTCTTTATCTTTATTAGTAAGTTTTATTTTGTGTTTTTTTCTTAGTCTTTTCTTTCTTTCACTTTTGCATGTGGTATTAAAACGAGGAAAGTTCTGGTTGCTTGGGTTTTACTGTTTGCTTGTTTCTTTGGTTAGTTTTTTACTTTATTTTTTATTGTGATTTTGATTCCCCTGTGTCTTGCTATTTCAGTTTAAAAGAAACCTACTTTGATGAAGGCAAAATAAAATTAGAAGTGGCCCCACCCCGCCGCGTGGGATGAGGCCTATCAACGCAGCCATGTGCGATGACTATAATTTGCGATGTAAGGGCTCTGCCCTTGACAGTCAACCCTCTTGTCTTATGAAAATTGTTCCGAAGGAACAAAAGAGTACTTTATTAGTAAAATAATATTTTAATCCCTTAAAAATCTTTGTAGAATCACTTCCGATTAATAATCCGATAAGCCAACACCCCAAAGATAACAAGAATAGCAATAAGAGACGTAAAGACAATCCATTTGTTTTGTAAGTTTGTGACGATTCCTTCTGCCACTAAAATACCACCTGACGCGAGCCCGGTAATCTGGATTAGATTTTCTTTAATAAACAATCCAATTAACAATAAAGCAAAACCCAGAATAGCAAAAACATAGAAGCTTTTCTGATTATAACTATTCTCTGCTGCCTCCCACTCTTTATTGCATGTTGCATATTCATCAGAGCAAGCAGGAAATTCACAGCCCATTTCAGGTTGACGGGAAACAAAGCTTCCGTCTGGACATTCTTTTGCATCAGCAGTACAGACTAATGTATTATTTTTTTCCAAACTTGGAACTTGTTTGTATTCACCACAAAAATCAGCATAGTCCGGCCTTTCAAAAAATAAACTAATTCCAACATTTACAGTCGAAATTATCAAAACAGTCAAAATAATACTCACAATAATTGTCAATGCTAATTTATTCGCCATCTTTTATATATTTATTAAGGAGAAGGATTATTTAAGGTTTGGGGTTTGTTACTAGGTCCAAGCCGAGTATAGTGGCTTGTTCATTTATGTCTGTAAGAAAAGCATTTTGTTTCTCTTTTAGTTTCTCAATCCTCTTCAAATTATCTTCAATGTCTTTTTGAGTTCCAGAGATTTCTTCTTTTTCTCTTTTTATTTTTTTTTCTTGTTTAAAAAGTTTGTCAGTTGGTTTGTCAGTTGGTTTTTTTAGTTGAACAACAATCTCTTTAAGCATTCTAATATCTTTTCCACTACTTTCTTTTACAATTTGTATAATCTCTAAGCTGGAATCTTTTTTCAGACCTTCTGCAAAATTATTTCTGTAATCTGCGATTATCTTGCTTTTCTTCTCATGTCCATGTGCATATTTAGCAAGTTCTTTAAAATCAACTTGAGACTGTATTTCATAAAGACTCTTATTTAACTGTTCTTTTTTATTTTCTTCTTCCTGCTTTTTTTCTAAGAATAGTTTATACTCAGAACTCTCCTTAAAAATATGAAGTTCCTTTTCAGCCAATACAAGTTCGGTTTTAGATTCTTCCAGTTTAATATTTAATTTCTCATCCACCTCGTGAAGTGATTGTTCATTATGCTTTTCATGTTTTAATTTTTCAAGAAGGTCTTTAATAGGTGCTAGGTCTGGTTTAGAAGATTGATATTCACTAGAGAGTCGAGTAATTTCATTGAATAATTTCCATATAGATTCTCTTGCCTTTGCTAATTCATCTCCAATAAGAATTGTTGCCTTTTCAAAGGAAGGCCTGCTTTGTTTATTGTGGCTTTGGATGATGAGATTAATTCTTGATAAATACTCGTTTGAGGGGAGGTTTTCAGATTCCTTAAAGTTTCTTACAAGGGATTTTAAATGAGTTATGTAAAAGGCAAGATTTTCTAATACGACTTTTTTTAATTCTGGGCTTTCTCTTTTTTTCTCAAGTGTAATAGATTCAAGAATTTTTATTTGTTCTTTTAAATCTGAAAGGAATTTCTGTATTTGTCTGTTTATATTTTGTTTTAATTCTTGTTTTTTCTGTTTGTCTTGGATGGTAAGATCCTCAAGTTCCTTAGGTAATTCTTTCAATGTAATCTTTTTTACTTCTTTCTTTTTTTCAGGACGAAACTTTTTGAAGAATGATTTAATGCCCATAGAATTCTATAGATTTAGTAGTAATAAAGTTTT
>CAZYXM010000062.1:0-3654 GCA_964651205.1 Candidatus Woesearchaeota archaeon | reverse complement strand
TATTGACTTGTATGTCCTCTATCATCTCCCCATAATTTAAAACAGTAACACTAAAATCTTGTGCTTCATTTGCAAGAGCTTTGATTTCAATCTCAACAGGCTTTATCTCAACATCAATTTTTTTAGTTTCATTTTCACTAATGTTCACATCCCCGCCTATCGTATTCTCTGTTCCATTAAATTCTAAATAAACAACAGGCACCTTAAAGTCTCTATAACTTGAAACAACAAAATAAGAAAACTCTGTTTCTGGTGTAAATAAAACTTTTTTTGAAGCCCCCGCATTTAAAGAAATTGTCTCTTCATTATATGAAACTTCAAAAGCTTCATCTCCAGAATTCGTTAAAAAAACAAAAGGACTAGAACTATATACTGCTCCAGGTTTCACAGACAAAACTTGTGTGGTGTTTCCTGAAACCGAAATTTCTTCTTCAAAACTTTTCTCTTTTAGCCCATTGTTTTCCTTATATAAAACACCATCAATTTCTAAATTAAAAATTCCTTCTTTTATAGGGATAAAGTAAAAGTAATAACTTGAATTATAAAAAATAATTTCTTTTTCAAAAGACATTTCTCTTCTACCTTCATAAATTTTTAAATCATCTTGTGTTAATCCTTGTTCTGCTCCTAAAATTTCCCCAATCACAGTCTCTTTTGCAACTACTTGATTTTCGATATTCAAGATAGGTTCAGCACTTACAAAAACAATGCAAGAGGAGACTAATACAAATAATAAAATCACCAGTTTTTTATTCATATACTTTTACAAGAAAACAGATTAATAAATCTTATGACTAACTAGACATGTCCTTCAACTTTTTGAAAACATCATCCATTGGCCCCTCACTTCTTCCCGGCATTGGTCTCCTTCTCATTTGTCTTGGTGGCATAACATTTATCAGAGGCATAGGCCTTCTTATTGGGGGGAAACCGGGGCGTGGGGGCATTCCTCTTGGTGGATAACCAGGACCACTAGAAGACCCCTTTCCCTTATCCTTCTTAAACTTTGATTTCATCTTAAACCACCACAACCTTAATTTATCTCTGAAAAACCAGATAATAATTCCAAGAACAATCAGTATTAATATTAACCAAATAATCCACCACGGAAAGCTACTTGAAGCCAGAGCATCCTTGGACTTACAGCAAACATCAGTTCCATCACAACCCAATGAAACTTCTTCCTGAGTATCTGAACAATCTGATTTACAGACATAACCTCTTTCTTCACATTCAGGTTCTGTATTAGTATTTTCATCTACACAACTAGATAAACAACAGTAACCAGTATCAGAGGCTTCTCTTTCAGTACCAAAACAGACCTCGCCACTAGAACAAACCTGGCCCCCATATTCATCACAAGTTTTTAGATTTTCATTTTTACAACAAGCACTACCTAGTGAAGGGCAATAGAAGTTATCAAGAACTTCATCAGAAGGACAATCAGAATCCCTTATACAAAAATAATTTGCTTCTGTGCAATATGTCGTAGGTCCTACATTTAAATCTCCAGTGAAAGCTTTATTCTCCATAGCCCACAATATCATTGCAGTATCCTTAATGTTTTTATTATTCCAACATCCGCTCGCTTCTTGAGAAAAAAGCAACCATTCTCTGGATTTTAAAACTTGTTCAGAACTACTATCATACAATGCAATTAGAGCAAGAGAAGTGTCATAATATCTATTGTATGCTGTGTTTTCTGCTTCCCAATAATTTAGTCTCTGTTTTTGGATAAGCTTTGTCCCATACTCACTGTATTCTACTAACATATGAGCAAATGCTTCTGGTAAATATCTCGCATTCACATCTACAGAGGCAACAACATAGGGGATAAATGCATCAACATCATGTCCTGTTTTTTGTAAGGCGAGGGCAGCCCATGCAGTATCTTCAAAATTACAACCTGTAGAACCAAAACATCTCGAACTCAGAGTCAAGGGCATTTGTCCAAACGCAGGCATGCCCCGCGTATTAGATAAAACATAAAATGTCTGAGAATTTTGTGTCTTGTAAATCCAGGTCGCAACATAATCTTCATCGCAACTCAATAAAAAATCCATATCATAACAACCTTGTGATAACTGAAACCAAAAATTAGATTGTGCTAGAGAAAAACAAGGTCCAGCACTCTTGTCTATTCTTTTGTTTTCATTTACATTAAAAATATATTTATTGGAATTATAATCAAGGTTACATTGTGTTGCTTGGGCAGAGTCTTGTTCAAGATACCAAATCAAATCTGTTGCAGTTTTATTTTGTTTTATCAACCATTCTTCAGATAATGTTGTATCTTTTCCAGCATGATCTAGTGCAAGAATTGCTAAAGCAGTATCTCTAATACTACATCCACTTCCAAAACACCCCTCAGAATTCCTCGAGTTTTCCAATCTTGCTAAGCATTCATCAGCTACACTTTCAGGAGAAGATAAAACAGCCAAGGCAAGTTCTTGAATTGTTGTCGCACCTGAACAATCAGCTTTTAATTCTGCCTCCAAACATTCAAATCCTTTTTCTAGTTTAGAAAGATTTTGTGTTGTCGTAGTTGTTGTGGTCGTCGTTCCACTTACTGTTGTATTTGTGCTGTTTGTTTCATTATCAACAGCAAGAACAAAAGTGCTTAATAAGATTAGACTAAAAACAAAAAACACAATTACACCCTCTTTTCTCATGTGTTTTTTAAGTTTAAGAGATTTATAAGGTTTTTTATATTTCATTATCCCAGCTCATCACATTGTTCTTCAAAATTACAAGTTCTACACTTTGAAAAGCTCGAAGGATATTTTGGCTTTCCATTTTTAAGCAGAAAGTTAACCTCTTCAATTAAGTCCAAGACTTTTCTCTTTTTTTCTTCATCAATTTGGATTTCATGTTTAATATCTCCTGCTTCCAAAATTCCAACAGGAATTTTGACTGGATATTTTTCTTCAAGCATCATTGCATAAGCAGTCACCTGAACTTCATCTGAATCCCAAACCTTGTCTGTTGCTCTTGTCTTCAATTCAAATGGGATAACCATGCCCGGAGAAATCATAACTCTGTCTGCTCTTCCTTTCAAACCGAGTTTCTCTGAATACAAAGGCATCTCTGTAATATACTTCGGCTCGAGATTTTCCCAAATATCTTTTCCAATAAAACCTTTTTTTATTGCATCATCAACAGAACCAGCTCGCAAAAGAATTTCATTTTGCATTGCCTCAACAACTTTTTTGTAAAGTTCTTTTCTAGAAATATTAAACTTCTCAATCATGGGATAGTTTTTAGAAAAAACCTTCTTAATCAGTAAATCAAGTAACTTGCCAAATCTTTGAATAATCTCTTTTTTATCAACAGAACCAAAACTATCAATAAGACTCTGTTCATTATTTGAAAACTCTTCTAAAATCTTGTGTCTTATCAAACCCTTAATCATTGCCTTGTTTGGCTGGTCTCTCAAACCCTTCACTTTCTGAAGATAAAATTTTCTAGGACAGTATAAATATGAACTCAGGTCTGTGACATTTAGTAGTTTTGTCTTACTTTCTTCCATAAAAAGTTTTAAGGTGGGATGTTAATAAGGTTTTTGATTGTTTTGTTCTTTTTTCTTGGATTTTTACCCCTTGTAACACAACAGTAGAAACAAAAACTTCTCGAATAAGTTTTCTGAGACAGGGA
>CAZYXM010000061.1:0-3674 GCA_964651205.1 Candidatus Woesearchaeota archaeon | reverse complement strand
ATCAACGAGAATCTTATCGAACTTAAACCTCGATTTCCTTTCAATTCTCTTACAAAAACCAACACCATCGCAACGAGTAACAATTGTATTCATAACTCCACACCTTTCCAGATTTGAATTCAAAATTCTAATTCTTCCAAGTGAAACTTCATTAGCAATTATTGTTCCCTGATTTTCCATCATTGCAGCTGCTTGTGTTGTCTTACTCCCCGGGGATGCACATAAATCTAGAAAAAAATCTCCTTTTTCTGGCTTCAATACAAACAAAGACAACATACTTGAAATATCTTGAACATAATAATAGCCCAGCAGATGCTCTTTTGTCTTCCCAAGCTCTCCAGGCTTTAATCTAGATTCAATAATAAATACTTCTGGAAAATCTTTAAATGGCGGCGATATTTTCCAGCCCTTTTTCTTTAATCTTTCTTTCAAATCTTCTATAGAAATTTTTAAGGTATTACAACGAATTGAATTTGGCGTCGAAGTATAAGAAATTTCAAAAAACTTTTCAGCTTCCTCTTTTCCAATCAATTTTTCTACTCTTTCAACAAACTCTGGCTTTGGTTGATACTTCTCTTTCAATTTTTCCCTATTTGTCTTCCTAACAAGTTTCTTGTCTGATTTTATTGCCATCTTAATCTAAAAGGTTAGTTTGTATTTTATTTTATATAACTATCTATTGACGCGGGCTTTTTTACTTCTTCGACCACATTGCATTTTCGCTTTGCTTACTTATGCATAACCTCGATAGACAGCTTTAAATATAAACAGTGGGTTTTTAGATTATGAAAGGATTTATTGTTTATCTTGACTATGTAGAAGATAGTGGGGAATGTAAGGTTCGGTTATTTGGGAGACTAGAAAATGGCCAGAGTTTTGTTTCTGTGCATGATTTTAAACCTTATTTTTTTATAAGGGAAAAAGAGTTGAAAAAGATAAAAAAAGCAATTGGGAAATTTAAGTTTAGTGAAGAAAAAACTGAACTTGGAGATTTTAATGAAGAAAGGGTTGTAAAGCTTTCATTTGAAGTGCAGTCTGAATTAAATAAGTGTAGGCATGAGATACATCAAAAAGAGATTGATACTTTTGAAGCAGATTTAAAACCACAAACAAGGTTTGTGATAGATCATAGTTTTTTGGGGAGTATAAATTTGGAAGGGGATTATGGGTGTTCAGAGAAAATTGATAGAGTTTACAAGAACCCAGAAATAAAACCAGCAGATTTCAAGCCAAAATTAAAAGTTGTGTCTATCGATATAGAATCTGGTAAAGCTGGAGAATTATATTGCCTTGGTATGTATTCTGAGAATTATAAAAAGAATTTCTTTGTTGGGAAAAAAGAATTGAAACATACTATTTCTTGTCGTGATGAGGAAGATTGCTTAGAGAAATTTAAAAAAGAATTCTTAGAACTTGACCCAGATATTGTTACTGGGTGGAATGTTATTGATTTTGACTTTGATTTTCTTAAGACTTTATTTTCAAAACATAAAATTGCATTTGATTTAGGAAGGACAGAAGAGTCTTTACATATTAAGATTGAATCAGACTTCTTTCGTAGTTCTTCTGTTAAGATTCCTGGGAGATTAGTTTTAGATGGTTTGAATTTTGTTAAAGATCCATATATAAAAGAAGCACCAACAATGAAAAAGAAGAGATTTGATTCATTTAGTTTAGAAGATGTTTCACAAGGAATGGTGGGGAGGGGGAAGTTGATTAAAGGAAAAAATAGGCATGAGAAAATTGATGAATATTACGAGAAGAATCCGCAGAAACTTGTTGATTACAATTTGATGGATTGTGAGTTGGCTTATAAGATTTTAGAAGAAGCAGATTTTATTGGGTTGGCTGTTGAAAGAGCACAATTGACTGGTATGACTCTAGATAAAATTGGTTCTTCAATTGCAAGTTTCGATTCTTTGTATATAAGAAAGGCGAGAAAAAAAGGTTATGTTTCTCCAACATTACATTTTTCTAAAAAACAAGAGAGAATTAAAGGGGGTTTTGTTATGTCTCCTGTTCCAGGGATTTACCAGAATGTTCTTGTTTTTGATTTTAAGTCCCTGTATCCGTCGATAATTAAGACCTTTAACATAGACCCATTAAGCTTTTTAGAGAAAAGAGAAAAAGATTGCATAGAAGCTCCGAATAAAGCTTGTTTTAAAAATCAGGAAGGAATTTTGCCTGAGATGATTGAAGAGTTGCATCAAGCAAGAGAAAAAGCAAAAAGAGAAAAAAGAGAATTGTCGAGTTATGCAATTAAAATTATTATGAATTCTTTTTTTTGAGTTTTAGCAAGCCCAAATTGTAGGTATTTCAGTTTGGATATGGCAAACGCAATTACAAATTTTGGGCAAGAGATAATTAAACTTACTGCAAGGAAAATAAATGAGAAAGGTTTCGAAGTGATTTATGGGGATACTGATTCTGTATTTGTTAAGTCTTCTTTAAAAGAAAAAGATGCATTGAAAGCAGGAGAAGAGATTCAGCAAGAGATAAATAGGTTTTATGAAGATTATGTTAAAAAGAATTACAATCGAAAGTCTTATCTTGATTTGGAATTTGAGAAAATGTATCTTAGTTTGATGTTTCCCAAGGTTAGGGATTCAACTTCTAAAACAGGGGCAAAAAAAAGATATGCAGGATTGTTGAAAAGTTCTGAAGGAGAAAAAATTGAAGTTGTGGGGTTGGAGGCTATTCGGGGGGATTGGACAGAAGCTGCACAAGAGTTTCAAAAAGAATTATTAAAAAGAGTTTTCAAGGAAAAAGATGCCTCTAAGTTTATTAAGAATTTTGTAAAGAGTCTGCAAGAAGGAAAACTTGATGAAAAACTAGTATATAGAAAATCGATCAGAAAAGATCTAAAAGACTACACAAAAACAACACCACCACATGTTAAGGCAGCAAGAAAATTGAAAAAAATGGAGGGGAATGTTATTCAATATTATGTAACCACAGACGGGCCAGAACCAATTCAAGATAAGAAGCACAAAATAGATTACAAACATTATATAGATAAGCAGATTAAACCGATTGCAGAGCAGATTCTTGGTTTGCTTGGCAAGAATTTTGATGATGTTTTGGATGGGAGCAAGCAAGAGAGGTTGTTTTAGTTTTTGACAACGATATTTTTTATTATTCTGAAACAATATTTTTTGGGGGGGCTATGTATTAGGGAGACGCGCCCTTCTTTGCTTATTTCTTTTTAAGAAAGAAGATGAAATAATCTTATTCAGGAAACCAGTCTAATTTATGTTGAGATTTTGCTAGATTAAAAGAGTAGTCTTGAAGGGAATCTTGAAATCTTTCTAAAAATTTTTCTTCAAACTCCCTAAATTCTGAATTATTCTTAAATTGTAAAAAGGCCATTACCTGATAAGTTCCTTCAGATTCTAAAACTGTATTTGCCCTTGAAGTTTCAGAAAGATATCTCTCAATTTCTTCTTTTTTCGAAGGTTTTAATAATTTAAACCTTAAAAAATAAAATTCTGTTTCCAACATAAAAAAATTCACAGTTGGTTGAAATTTCGCAATTACTCCTGATTCTATAAGATTTTTTATTCTATAGATTATTGTTCCCCGGGGCAATTTTAGTTCTTCCGCTAAGTTGACTGATGAACTTCTGCAGTTTTTTGAAAGAGCCGATAAAATCTTTAAATCTTTATCATCAACAA
>CAZYXM010000060.1:0-3877 GCA_964651205.1 Candidatus Woesearchaeota archaeon | reverse complement strand
ACTCTGGAGATGAAAGATAAAGCAGAGCAAGAAACAGGAGAGAAAAAAGCTTATCTTGCAAATGTAACAGCAGAAACAAAAATCATGTTAAAAAGGGCAGACCTTGTTAAGTCCCTTGGTGGAAACTATGTTATGCACGATATTTTAACTGCAGGATTCGCCTCATTACAGACACTAAGAGGAAATACAACACTCCCGATTCACGCACACAGAGCAATGCACGGCGCCTTAACTGAAAATCCAAATCACGGAATGTCAATGATGGTTATTGCAGATTTTGCTAGACTCTGCGGCGTTGACACATTACATATTGGAACAGGTATCGGAAAAATGAGGGGTGGATGGAAGGAAATTGAAGAGATACGAGAAGAAATGGAATTACAAAAGATTAAAGAAACTGCAACAAGACTAAAAGAAGATTGGCTAAAAAAGAAACCCGTAATGGCTGTTTGTTCAGGAGGAATTTATCCAGGCCACATACCCTTTTTAATGAAACATTATGGAAACGATATTGTAATTCAGGCGGGGGGTGGTGTGCATGGGCATCCAAAAGGAACAATCGCAGGTGCAAAAGCAATGAGACAAGCAGTAGATATAAGCTTGAAAGGTTTAACATTAAAGCAAGGAACCAAACTCCTGGAGAATAAAGAGCTTAAAGAAGCATTAGACTTTTGGGGCAATAAACTTGATTTTTAGTTTCAAATTTTCTTCTTTTTTAATTTGTAGCTACGTTTTTTTCTTTCTACAAGTTCTTCAAGAATTCTTTTCATTATATATAACCCCATAAGAGCTAGAAAAAGAAATCCAATTACTAAACTCTTATTTGCATATAAATCATAAATAAAAGAAACACCCGCCCCAAGCCCCCACCCCACAAAAACAAAAACAGAGAGCAAAATTCCATTAATTGGGATATCCCTTCTTAAAAAAGCTTTCAAATCTCTCTTTCTTCTTCCATAATACATAAGTGTAGGAATTGCAAGCCCATAAGCAATTTTAGCAAGAAGAATTGTTGCAAAATATCCTTTTTCAATTACAGAGCTCATAAATTTCTCCACATTCATATATGTTGCCTCAATTATCCAGATTTTTTTCAGATGAGACCACAGTTTTAGTTTTCCCAAAGAAAACCATAAACTATCTGCAGCAACAAAACCCGCCCAACAAGAAAGGAAAATCTTCACCAGAACAATGGGAGAATTATGATTAACTGCTGAAAGAAAAATAACCCCCACCCCCCCAATCCCAAAAGCAGTGAGAAAAGAAACTAAAATAGCATGCTTAAGAAAGAATGTATACAATGTGATTAATAATATCAGCCCCTTCATAGAAAATAGATACAGAGCACATTTATAAATTATATTATCCTTGGGGTTAGATGAGAGAATTTATTTATTATTCAAAAAGTGCAGTTACGGCAGGCAATTTCATTCAAGGAGATTTAATGAAGGCAGGAAGATTAGATATAGCACTGAATGTCCTTATTTCAGCTTTATTTGTTTCTAATAAAATGAGAGACGATGTACGCCTCCATCTTATTTTTGATGGGCCCCCTAACCCCCCCCGCCACCTAATCCTTGAAAGTAATAAAGACATGCCGATTTCAAAAAAAGACATGGCTGGGTTGATAAAAAGAATGTTATATAAGTGTAATGAAAAAAAAATAAATGAAGTCTTCCCAGGTTGTTTTGTAGAGAAAAAATCTCTTGAAAAAGTAGTAAGAGAACTAAATGAAACAGGAAAAAATATCTTTTTGTTAGATGAAAAAGGAAAAGATATACGAAGCCTGAAACTAAAAGGTAATGAAGTTTTTATCTTAGGAGACCAAGAAGGTTTTCCAAATGCTAAAAAGAAATTTCTAAAAAGAATAGAATCTATTTCAGTAAGTCCAAAAGTCTTGTTTGCTTCTCAAGTTCTAACCTTGATACACAATGAGTTAGACAGAGAAAACATATAAAAACTCAGTTTAATTTAACAAAACATGGTAAAATCAGCTGCAAAATATCTTGTTCAAGGAACAGTCCAAGGTGTTTTTTTTAGGCAATTTGTAAAAGAAAACGCAGACAAATTACAATTAAAAGGATATGTTCGAAATAGTGAATCTGGGGATGTAGAAGTTTTAGCAGAAGGTGAAAAAGAAAACCTTGCAAACTTTAAAGCAGAATTAAAAAAAGGGCCGCCGCATTCACAAATTAGAAATGTTAGTGTAGAAGACAAGAACTTTTCAGGGGATTTTAAAGAATTTAAAGTTATAAGGTTTTAATATGGCAGAAAAAGAGATGAAAGGCAGAGAAAAGCAGATAATAGACGAACGTCTAAAAAAAATCCAAGAATTAAAAAAACAAGGAATTAATCCTTATCCTCACAAATTTGATAAGAAGAATTCTATATCAGAGATATTAAAATCAAAATTAAAAACAAAAGTCAAAACAGCAGGAAGACTAATGTCTTCAAGAGATTTTGGAAAGATTGCCTTTGCTAAAGTAAGAGACCAGACAGGAGAGATACAAATTGTTTTGCAAGACAGAGAAACACCTGAAAAAACTTCTGAGTTTTTTAGAAAATATCTTGACACAGGAGACATTGTCGGTGTTTCTGGGGAAGTAATAAAAACGAAAACAGGGGAGACTTCAATTCTCGTAGACAAATTAGAAATTTTGACAAAATCAATTCTTCCCTTACCTTCAAAATGGTATGGTCTTCAAGACAAAGAAGAAAGATACAGAAAAAGATATTTAGATTTAATTATGAACCCAGACGTTAAAGAGGTTTTTGAAAAAAGATCCAAAACAATTTCGGCAATTAGAGAATTTTTAGTAAAAAGAAATTATATTGAGGTGGAAACCCCGATTTTACAACCAATTTATGGTGGCACTAGTGCAAAACCATTTGAAAGCGAACTAAACGCACTTAAAATGAAGGTTTATCTAAGAATTTCTAATGAGATGTATTTGAAGAGATTAATAGGCGGTGGATATGATCAAATATTTGAATTTTCTAGAGATTTCCGAAACGAAGGTATAGATACCACCCACAACCCCGAATTCACCTTGATGGAAACAATGCGTGCTTATGCAGATTATAATGAAAATATGGATTTTGTAGAAGAGATGTTGGAGTTTGTTGCAAAACAGGTCACAGGCTCTACAAAAATAGAATATCAGGGGAATATGCTTGACTTTAAAAGACCTTGGAAAAGAATCACCTTGGTTGACGCTATCAAAAAATATACTAAGCTAGATGTTGAAAAAATGTCAGATTCTGATTTAAAAAAGAAATTAAAAGAATTAAGAATTGAAATACCGGTATTTAATCGTGGTACTGCTATAGAGTCAATATTCGGAGAATTAGTTGAAGAAAAATTAATACAACCGACAATTGTTTATGATTTCCCTGTTGAAACCTGCGGTTTAGCTAAACCAAAGCAAGATAATCCAGAATATGCAGAGAGATTTGAACCATACATAAATGGGTGGGAGTTGGGGAATGTTTATTCTGAACTAAATGACCCTGAAGTTTTAGAAAATTATTGGAAACAACAAGAAAAAAATCTTTCAAAAGATGAAGAATCACAAAGATTGGACGAAGATTTCCTAAACATGTTAAAGGTTGGAATGCCTCCAACATCTGGGGTGGGGATTGGGGTAGATAGATTAGTAATGCTCCTTACAAACTCCCCTTCAATACGGGACGTAATCCTTTTCCCCTTCATGAAACCATTAGACACAGAAGACAAAGGGAAGAAATAGAATGGTAGTAGAAGAGGTTGTAGAGACAAGCAGAACTTTAATTTTAACATTTGGTTATCTTGCAATCTTTGTTGCTTTAGTTTTAGAGTCACTACCCGCAATTGGAGCCTTTATACCAGGGGGAATAA
>CAZYXM010000059.1:0-3915 GCA_964651205.1 Candidatus Woesearchaeota archaeon | reverse complement strand
CAAAAAGTTTGATACTCAAAGTATATTAAAATGAAAGTAATTCGCAAAAAACCAATCATAGATATTTTCTCAAGAAGAAAGTCAATCATAAAAAAAGAAATTCCCAAAATAAAGATTGATGTGGACTATCGAGAAAAACAGTCATTAGTCCCAGCACAATTAGTAAAATTAGGAATAGAACCAGACTTCAAAGAACTAAAAGTCGCAGACTTTATTGTAGGAGGAGTTGCAATTGAAAGAAAAACAGTTTCAGATTTCATTAGCTCAATGATTAATCGAAGATTACTAAAACAATTAGAAGAACTTCAACAATATCCAAAAAAACTACTCCTCATCGAAGGCATAGACAGACAAGAACTTTACTCAGATGAAAACACAACAGGCATGCATGCTAATTCCATAAGAGGTTTTCTATTATCAATTGTCCTCAAACATAATGTCCCAATAATTTTCACAAAAGATTGCGCAGACACAGCAAAATTCATTTCAGTAATTGCAAATAAAAAAGAAACCTCAATTTCTCTTAACGCAAAAAAGAAATCAATGAACAAAAAAGAACAGGCTCAATTTATTCTTGAAGGCTTTCCAGGAATCGGACCAAAATCTGCAAAAAAACTTTTAGAAGAATTCAAGTCATTAAAAAATATTTTCAACGCCAGCGAGAACGATTTAAAAAAAATATTAGGTGTTAAGGCGACTATTTTGAAAACCCTAATAGAAGAAGCCCATAAAAAAGATTAAAACAAGATTCCAAGATCAACATAATATTCTGAAGGGATTTGTTCAACACGAGTTCCAAAAACATACACTGGCACTTCACCTCCAAGCCTCTTCCTAACAGCCTCACTAACATGAACTTTTTTAGCCCAAGTCACATTTCCATAAAGCCCAATAAAACAAGAACTACTAGACCCATTCCTCGAAGAAAAATCCCTCACAATCTGTTCTGCAACACCTTCTAAACTTTCCATTAAAATATTAGTCACCAAGATATACTTTTAAAAATATATTTCCTAGAATATATATTTTAGAATACATAAGCCTTATAAAAGATTCAACCCTTTCCTAATTATATTTTTTCCATACGAAGTGGAAACTCTTTGATCACTTTGTAAACAGGACCGTCTTTTGTCAACTCAGATTTAATCAAAGAAACATTATCGACAGTAAAAAATTCTTTTGAGAGCTTCATCTCCCGAACTTTTTTCAAAAACCCATCTTTATCTTTAACATTCTTTATTCTCGCAACAGTAATATGCAAACTAAATTCTTTTTCATCAAGAGCTATTCCAATACCCTCTAATTTTTTCTCAACAATCTTTTGTAAACTAAAAATATCTTCAGATTCTAATCCAACCCAAATCACTCTAATATATTCCTCACTGGGAAAAAATCCAATTCCAGTACTTTCAACAGCAAACTGACTCTGCTCTAAATTAATATCCTTAAGGGCATTTTCAATTTCTAAAATTCTTTCCTCAGTTAAATCTCCTAAAAATTTCAAAGTCAAATGCAAATTATCTCTTGCAACAAAATTTCCAGAAACTAATCCAGAAGTTTTTAGTTTCTCAAAAGCATGAACAATATTCGCCTTTATGTGTAAAGGTAATTCAATCGATACAAAACATCTCATATTAACTCACTTAAAATTTCTGCGCCCAGTTTAACTGTCAAGCCCAAAGCGTCTTTATCAGGATTGACTTCTACAATATCGACTCCCCTTAGCTTTTTAACTTTATTTATTCTCTGGAATATATATAAAATTTCTCTCGAGGACAAACCTCCAGGTTCCTTATAGTAAACTGCTGGAGCAAACGCAGGATCAACTACATCCATATCTAGAGAAACATAAAGTTCCTTCCCAGAAGAAAATTCCATAATCGCGTGGCAAAAATCAGAAAGATTCTCACGCAAATCATTAATTGAAATAGTCCGAATCCCTTTTTCTTTCAAATAATCTGTCTCGGTTTTCCAAGAATTCCTTACTCCAACAAGTAAAATATTTTCAGCAGGAAAACCTTCTTCAATAATTCTCCGTAACCATTCCTCATGCGTCGGCTCTTGCATTGGCTCCATTAAATCAGGATGCGCATCAAAAACAATTAAGCACGGTTCACGACTAGAATTCTGACAATAATCAAAAAACCCACGAACAAGCGAGTAACTTACAGAATGATCCCCTCCAAGAAAAATAGTCCGAGGCTTTGTCTCAAACGCTTTAAAAGAATTCTTATAAATTAACTCATTAGACAACTCAATATTATCATTATTCAAATGAATTTCTTCAAGCTCAAGCTTCTCAAACTCAATAGCTTCCCCAGACTCCTTAGAATGCACCTGCTCCTTCAGCATCTTTAAAATCGCATTTCCAGCCTTCTCACAGCCTTGCGTCTTTCCAAGACCATTGATTCCAGGAACTTTTACAACATACATAAAAAAGAAATAAAAAACAGGTTTTTAGAGTTTTCGGGTTCCCATTCTCCCCGCAACTGGATAAGGATTTCTCGACGGAAAAGTCCGCGGAGGCAAACCCGGTTTAGGTCCCCCGGAAACTACCCCCGGCTTTCCTCTTTCTTCAACCATTCCTTTTTTCTTATAAAATTGTTTGAATAATAAAAATCCAACAAAACCAATTCCCGAAACTAAAACTAAAATTAGTGCAACCCAAATCCAAAAACCACTTTCACTACTACTTGCTGTTTTAGGAAGAGGACCGCCCCCATCATTATCTGTTGTTCCCCCCCTAGAATCTATAACACATTGCCCATTAGAGCAAATTTTTCCAGAAGCACAATCCCCTAAATTAAGTATGCCCCCGCAACCATCACTCTGTGTCCCACATTCTTTCCCAATATTAAAACGTGTTTTCTCGATACAATTAGAAGTGCTTCCACCAATACACTTTCCATCATCACACCCCCTTGAACAATTATAAGAAATTGTTTTAACAGCATCAGTACTATCAAAACAATAATACTCCGTAAGAGTTATATTATTTGATGCACAAAAATCAGTAAAGACAGTCCCATTAGTCACATTCCCTTTAGCAAAATAATTTCTACCTTTTTGTATGTCAAGACTACTTGAAGAACCATCTTCATCACTATCTATACAAAAGGATTGCGAATCATCAACGCATCGTCCTCCTGAACAAAGCATCCCAGAACCGCAATCATGTTCTTCTAATTCGCATCGAACACCAGAAGGATAAAACTCATATAAAGAACTATTCCAACAAAAATCAGAAACAGGTGACCAGGTATAATTACTTTGTCCAGTACAATTTCCAGCAACTAAATAATCTTTCCCCGCATCAGTATCAGTAGCAGGAGAAGAAGTTCCTGGAACGCAAGCCCCATTCAAACATCCATTTGGACATTCATAATTATACTGCTGACAACCATAAGAGGCATTTACAAAAAATTCTCCAAGCCAATTAGAATTTTCTACACACCAATCAATCACAGGGGACCAACTATAATCACTAACCCCATAACAAACCCCTTTCTCATAAAAATTCATGCCCAAAGGATAATCGGTATTAACATCTGTATCCTCAACATCTATACAATTTGCAAGAGTATCTTGAAAAGAATAATTTTGAACAAATCTTTGAGAATCTTCCCCATAAAAACTAAACCAAAACCACCCATTTGAACCAGAATCCACCAAAAGACTTTCTGTACTGAAAACTCCAGGCATTACATTAAAAGAGCCAACAGAAGCATCATCAATGTAATAAGTTCTTTTTCCAGGAGAACTCTCAAAATCCTGCAAAGTCAACCAACCAGATTCATCAACAGTTCCAGTAAAACCATTCACACAGTTACCCTCAGAATCGATAGATACAACATGCCCAGTCATACTTCCCAACTCACCTGCAAACCAAAGTAGAGAAATAATTAATGCTCCAAA
>CAZYXM010000058.1:0-4212 GCA_964651205.1 Candidatus Woesearchaeota archaeon | reverse complement strand
CTTTCTAAAACAGAAGTCACCATTGTATTTGCAGTATTAACAGCACTAACTAAAACAGAGATCAAAGCGATTAAAATAACAAAAAACACAACAATATTTAGTGCACTTGCATACATCTCCATCATGTCCTGAAAACTCTGCACAAAAAAATCTTCTTTTCCTTTTTCTAAGTTCCTTTCTTTTCTTAAAGCATTTTCAACCCGTTCTACTACTAAATCAATATTATCCATATCAACCCGGGCCATAATCCAGCCATAAGAAAGTTCTTCATCAGGATAAAGATTTTCTATGAAATCATTAGTAGTATAAAGTTGCGCATCATCAGGGGGGCTTCCGATAGAATCTAAAAAACCCACAATCTTCACACTCTTGTCTCCAATATCTATCTCTTGATTTAATTCATAAGCTTTTGGAAAAATTCTATCTTCTACAAAATAATTATAACCGGCAATTATGTTCCCAGTTTCTCCAGGTTTTAACCATCTCCCTGAATTAAGGTCAACATTCGAAAACTCAAACATCATGGGATATTTGGGGTCATAACCAATTAAAAACGTATAAACTTTTTTCTTATCTTGTTGAACTTCTGCAATTTTGAAATATAACCCTGTTGCCTCATAAACTCCTGCTGTCCTTTCTATAACCTTTAAATCCTCATCAGTAAGTTTAAATGTCGTGTCTAATCCGGGCACACTTGTTCCTTTTGGTTGTATTATTATCTTATCAGCAGATGAACCAGTTGTAAACTCTTGCATATAATCGTATAACCCCCACCCAAAACTAATAAAGATAAAAATAGTTGTGATTCCAATAAAAATAGAAAAGAGAGTAAGAGCACTTCGTGTTTTTCTATTCCATAAATTCTTTAATGAATACTTTATCCACTCTGCGCTTATCATCCCCTCAATGCCTCCACTGGATTTTGTTTAGCTGCTTGCATTGCTGGAGCAATTCCAGATACCGCCCCAACAATAAAACTACCTAACAAAGCAAATCCAATTAACATGAAATCAATATTTGGATTTGCATTTGAACCGATAAAATTGTTAATCCCAACAGTTCCAAAATAACCAATCAAAGTCCCAAACAAAACACCCACCGCCCCACCAATTAACCCCAGCAAACCCGACTCAATAAAAAACTGTAAAAATATTTGACTATTTCTCGCACCAATTGCTTTCATAATTCCGATTTCTTTTTTCCTTTCTAGAACAGAAGTTGTCATAGTATTAACAATTCCAACAGCCCCGATAAAAATCGACAAAGACGCAATGATTATAATAAAAGCTTGAATACCAGATAAGACACTATTCACTGTTGCAAGTTGTGCTTCTGGTGTAGACACCTCAAAATCCTCTTCCCCAATTTTAACATTTCTCCTCTTTCTTAATAGTTTTTCAATATTTTCTTTTGCTTTGTCCATTAAGTCTTTGTCTTTGACACGCGCAACAATTAAATCAACTTCATCACCAAGATTCATTAAATCTTCTAAATCATTCCTCTTCATTAAAACCACATTGTCCCAAATAAAACTTCCCTGTTTCTCTAAGATTCCAACAACCTTAAATTTTTCCTCTTGTATTAATACCTTGTCACCCGGCCTAACGGGTTTTCCAAGCCCGACCTTATCAACATAGAAGTTATAACCAAGAACAACATTTCCAGAATCCCCATCCACAAGCAACCGCCCTGTTTCTGCTTCTAATTCATTTGCTTCGTACATAAATTTTCTTTTTTCTCCATCAGGGATATCAGTTGTAAATCCAAAGATTACTATGTCATTAAATTCTAATTTTCCATTTTCAATATTTCTGGGAATTGTGTATTCAATAGTAGACAGTTTTTCTATTGCATCAGAATCATCTTTTGTTAAGGGAGTCAACGCACCAGAATCAGGGGGCCCGTAGGCATTTAATCCGCCTGCCTGGATAGTTATCAATTCAGTACTCTCAACTCCAAACTGAGAATTAACAGCAGCTTTCAAACCATTGCCGAGAGTAATCAGCGAAACAACAGCAGTGATTCCAATAAAAATTCCAATTAAAGTTAACCAGCTTCTCAGACCACGGTGTCTTAAATTTTTAAAAGACAGATTAAAGTAATCTTTCATCTTTACCTAGACTTTTTAGTTGATTTTCTTCTAGATCCCTTCTTCACAGTTTTCTTCACAATTTTACCGTCTTTTAACCAATAAACAATATCCGCATGTTTAACTAAGTCAGTATCATGAGTCACCATAATAATTGTCTTGCCCTCTTTATTCAATTTTTCTAAAAAGTTAATTACCTTGTCCCCTGTTTTTGTATCTAAATTTCCAGTTGGTTCATCAGCAAGTATAACTTCGGGATCATTTGATAATGCCCTCGCGATTGCAACTCTTTGTTGTTGTCCTCCAGAGAGCTGATTAGGGTAATGATCCATCCTATCGCTGAGGTCCACCTCCATCAAAAGTTTTTCAGCCCTATCTAATCTCTCTTCAATACTATGCCCTTGGAACATCATGGGCAGCATTACATTTTCTTTTGCAGTGAGATTTGGAATTAAGTTAAATTGTTGAAAAATAAAACCAACCCTTTTGCCTCTAATCTGCGCCAAATCAGACTCTTCCATATGTGCAATATTCTGCCCATCAAGATAGATATCTCCTTTAGTAGGAATATCTAAATTTCCCACTAAATTCATACTTGTAGATTTGCCAGAACCAGACGGTCCCATAATCGCAACAAAATCACCCTCTCTAACTTCTAAAGAAATCCCATCCACGGCCCGAACAGTATTTTCATCCCCTATTCTGTAAATTTTAGCAACATCCTTCAATCTAATCACTTCTTTTTTCATAAAATAAATAAGAACAAAACCTTTAAAAATGCTCTCCTCGCAAATAATATATGATAATGCCCATACGATGTTTTAGCTGCGGAAAGCCTGTTGCACACTTGTGGAAAGAGTTCAAAGAAAGAACTGCAAAAGGCGAGGCAGCAGGAAAAGTTCTCGACGAACTCGGTGTTGAAAGATATTGCTGCAGAAAAATGTTCCTAGGCCAAGAAGATTATCTTGAATTGGTTAATAAGTTTAAGAAGTTCTAGTCTCCGCAAACTTTATATCTTACAGTAACTAAAGATTTACATGGTGAATTATAGTTGCTATCTTGTTTGTAAAGGCCATCTAGCCGTGGTTAAGAATTTTCTCAGCAAGTTCTTTAAGGAAAAGAAGGGTAAGTATAATCATCCAGGGTGGGTTAGCTTCAAGGTTCCCAATTCTAAGATGAATGTTCATCTAATGCATGGAAAAGATCAGCCACTTACAAAAAACATCACCTTCGAGGCATCCTGTAAATCGAAAGAACAATTAGAGAAACTTGCAAAAAGGTATAATTCCAAAATTGAAAGTTTTCCAGCTTCAACAGATAATTCTTCCTATATGTTTTATTATATTGAAATTCCAGGCCCAAAAAACATCTGTAAGATAGAAATTAGTTATGCCACAAAACCGAAAAAGAAAGTATAAGTGAGACAACTCCATGTTTTCCCATCAGTGATAGTACCGGCATGAACGTCTGAAGCTTAACTTCTGTGTTCGGAATGGGAACAGGTGTAACCAACAAACTATGGTCGTCTCAATTTTCCAAGATATTCTGGCTTTTTAAATCTTACGCTCGAGGAAGGATTTGAACCCTCGACCCCCGCATTAGGAGTGCGGTGCTCTATCCAAGCTGAGCTACCCGAGCATATAAACCAGAGAGAATAAGGCCTTTAAAATTTATCTATTCACCAGTCTCTAAATGCAAGAATATTTTTATGTTCTAGTGCTCTACCCCAAAAATATAAAATTAAAATTATCAAAAGAACAACTGGTGTTCCTCAATTAAGAGCATAGGCTCCAGAAAGTTTTACATAGACACTAGCAAAAAAAGCAATCAATAATAATAAAACAGCAGGTAATTCAAGAAGCCAAGCCCTTGTTCTCTTTTTCATAGTCTCGTTAGTCTATTAACCTATTTAAAATTTGTTATACTTGAGACTAGCTGGCGGCGGTGATGGGGAGATTCGAACACTTCAATCTCTTCAGAGTTGAAGTCCCAAAAAATCAAAGATTTTCTGAGTCTGTCAAAACATTTGTTTTGCAGGGTGAGAATCAGGGGATGAGGGGGGGAGGATTCGAACCCCCGTAAGGCATAAGCCACTGGATCTTAAGTCCAGCCCGTTTGGCCAC
>CAZYXM010000057.1:0-4220 GCA_964651205.1 Candidatus Woesearchaeota archaeon | reverse complement strand
GGTTTTTGTTTCTTTTTCCTTGAAATAATCCTACAATCCCGAGGATGATTGCAGCAATTGGTTGGAAAAATGCAAATACAATACTTGCGATTCCAAGAATGTACGCAACTAAACTTGAATCATAGTTTAAAGCAGTTTTTTTCACCTTTCTTTTTGCCATGTTATATTTAATGAAAAATGTTTTATAAATGTTCTGTCCAATAAGTTTAAAAAAGATTTCTTGTTTTAGTTTTCATAAGGGGCCCTAGCTACATGCTCTCGCGAGCGGCTGACTAGTGCCTCGTAGATGAAGGGGCCCTAGCTCAGCGGGAGAGCACATGACTGAAGATCATGGTGTCCCGGGTTCGACTCCCGGGGGCCCCATTTCTCAAGGGATTATAAATCCCTTCTGGGCGTTGATCTAGATTCAAACGATCTTTCCCGGTTTGACCGAGCAACTTTGATTTTATTAAATTCCGAAGGTAAATATGAAAAATAAAAATCAAGGTTGGGAGTTAGGGGGCCCCATTTACCCCAATTTTTCTTAACTCCCCAAACACAACATTTAAAAAATTCACTACTCTATCAAAATTAACGCCTGTCATTTTCCAGAAGTAACACTACCGAAACATTTATATACTCCAGCCACTTAGCTTTACTATCACCTCTTTTTGCCCAGGAGAGGCTCTGAGCTAACTGTTTAGCTGGTTCAGAGAATCTCCCAGGGTTATATCATAATCTTTAAAGAGAGACACAATACAAAGGGTGAGAAAAAAAGATTGAAAAATTAATACAATCATCCTAACGAAACTACGTTAATAAAAAAAGTTTCCAGAGTATTGTGGATTATATTTATAAAATTCTAAATCGAAATGGGTCAAGTTAAATTATAGTAAATAATATACTCCCAAAAAAACATCGCGATTCTATAAATAAAGGAAGGGTTAGTTCTTTAAATAAATAATCACAGGATTATTTAGTAAGGTTTTTAAAGATAAAAGTATAGAGAAAAATATGAAAAGATGGTTAATTTTTGGGGTTATAGCAATTGTTCTAATCTTAGCAGTTTCTTCTATTTTTATATTTAATAAAAGCCCAGAAGCATCAGAAGGGATAAGGTCCTGCTTAGAAAATGAAGAAATTCCAGAAAAAAATATTTGTATTTTGGGATTAGCATTAGAATTAGGGGATATAAGTATATGTTCTTCAATGGAAAATCAAGATGACGTGGGCATATGTGAATTTTCATATATGATTCAAGTTAAAGAAGGTGAAGTAGAACTAAGTGAAGAAAGAATAGAAAGAATGAAGGGGGAATGTGCTGGAGGGGATTATTGCCTATTAAATGTGGCAAGGTCAGCAAGAGATTCTGAAATCTGTGAGGAAATATCTGATGAAAGAATTGAATCGGAATGTTTAATATATACAGGAGGATATTCTGAAGATGAAATTAAACAAATTTTATTAGAAAATAATCTTAATTTAGATGTAAATGCTAGGATCTATGGCTTTTATGGGTTAACTGGCTTCTCCTGTAAGAACATTGAGTTTATACTACAAATGATGGGAGATGAAGATCGTTTGATGAGGTTTAAAGCTGTCCAAAGATTGGGGGAAAACCAATGTTCTTTTGTTAAGCTAGCTTTAAAGAAGGAGGAAACACTTGAGAAAATTAAAACAGCTTATTTATTAGAAGAAGATGATTATGTTAAAGCAAGAATAATACACACCCTAGGAGAATTGGGGGGGGAAGAAACAATTCCAGTTATTGAAGAGATCTTAGAAGAGATATCCACAAGTAATTTTCTCAAAATTGCTTGTCTAACGGCACTAGGTAACTTGGGTGGTGAAGAGTCTTTAAACATTCTTAATAGATATAAAGAAAATGAAAATAATCTTATAAGTCTTAATGCTCAGAGGGCGATTGATTCTATTGGTAATATATAAACAACCATTAGTTTATTATACTTCTAAATATAAATAATCAGGTGATTATTTATTTATTTTATACTAAACGTTTACCCTAAAAATTAATCCTAGTTAAAAAAATAAAACCAAGCCAGGATAAGCCACCTTCTGTCTTTTGTTGTTTCCCGAAGGACAAACCAAAAGTGTTGACATTTCACTGAGCGACACAAAGGCCTTGCACAAGTTGAGATGCTCGTTTCATCAAATCCAATACTTCGTAACTCCACGCATGTTTCATAGTTCAGTATTGGCTGTGGCGTTTCTTTAACAGTCAAAATCTTTGACAGATTTTGATCTGTCCCAAAATTTCTTGCGAAATTTTTAGGACGGAGCTTTGCCTCACGACAATTCGGATTTCCCGAACAACTTAATAAGTGGGCGGACTTTCCTCAGAACTAAAATCGATATTTACGATCTCTGACAATTTAATGCCTAAGTTCCGAAGTCCAACAAAATTCTTCTTGCGTTGAATTTTGTGGCGCCAAAATTTGCAAGCAAATTTTTAGCGCAACTACCTGACTTGGTAACAATAGGGGGAAGAAAGGGTTTTTAAGGTTTGTGATATTTATTCGACCATGAAAAAAGAGGCCCTTTATCAGGTAGCTTGGCATAATTATTCACCTGAGGACACTATCAGGAAATTGGGTTCCCACAAATCTGGTTTGTCAAATACTGAAGTAAGAAAAAGAAAACACATCTACGGAAAAAACCAAATCTCTGAAAAAAAGAAGACACTGACGATTTTAAAATTCTTAAAGCAATTCAACAACCCTTTAATCTACATCCTTCTTGTGGCGATGATAATTTCCCTTGTATTCGGCCATCACATTGACGCTTATGTTATCTTTGCAGTTATGATGATCAACGCAACAATCGGCTTCGTCCAAGAATACAAAGCAGAAAAAGCAATCTCTGCTTTAAAAAAACTCATTGTCTCATACGCAAAAGTTTATCGAGGAGGAGAGTTGTTAAAAATTCCAGCTGAAGAATTAATCCCTGGGGACATAATAACTTTAGAAGCGGGAGATAAAGTCCCTGCGGATTGCCGTTTAATTTCTTCTAAAGATTTCAGAACCCAAGAAGCATCCTTGACCGGAGAATCTTTCCCCCAAGAAAAATCGCTAGATAAGATTCCCTCAGATTCCCAGTTAGGCGATAGAACAAGTATGATTTTCATGTCAACAATAGTTGTTTCAGGCTCGGCAAAAGCAATAGTAACAACGACAGGAAACAAAACCCAAATCGGACAAATAGCTTATTCATTGCAAAAAGTAACGGCCCCAAAAATCCACATAAATCAAAGAGTCAAATTACTCGCTCTACAAATGACACTTTTCGCGAGCATCGGGGCAGCTCTAACTTTCTTAATAGGATTTTTCATAAACAAACTAGAATTCTTTGAAATATTTTTATTCACTATAGCTTCTTTAGTTTCAGGAATACCCGAAGGTTTGCCCGCGATTTTTGCAATTGTCCTCGCTGTCGGAGCAAGAAGAATGGCAAAAAAACAAGCCGTAATAAGACATTTATCTTCAGTAGAAACGCTTGGAGTAGCGACGGTTATAGCAACAGACAAGACAGGAACTCTAACAAGCAACTCGATGAAAGTAGAAAAAATATTTACTTTCGGCAATTTAAAAAAGCCAGAAAAAACAATCTCAGTTACAGGAGAAGGCTGGGAACCTTTAGGAAAATTCCATTACATAAATCAAAAAGAAAAATTCATCAATCCACTGACAAATCCAGAAACGGAAAAACTATTACATATTTCAGCATTATGTCACAACGGAAAATTAATTAGGAAAAACTCTGAATATGAAATTATTGGAGACCCAACAGAGGTTGCTCTTGCAGTTTTAGCAAAAAAAGCTGGCTTAAGTAAAAAATATCTAGAGAAAGAAGAACAAATCCTGGATGAACTTACATTTTCCTCTGATTTAAAATACCGGGCAACTTTAGTCCAAAATAAACTAAAAAAGAAAAAAGAACTTTTCGCCCTAGGAGCTTTTGAAACAATCCTAAATAAATCTTCATGGATTTTAAAAGATAATAGAAAAATCTCTTTAGATAAAAAAACAAAACAAGAGTTATTAGAAAAAGCAGAAGAACTTTCGAGTCAAGGCCTAAGAGTTTTAGCTCTTGCTTACAAAGATTTACCCCACCATATAAATAACATCTCAAAAAATTATGTAAAGGAACTTATTTTTGTCGGCTTGGTCGGGATGAAAGATCCGCCGAGATTAGAAGTAAAAGAAGCAATACAAAAAGCAAGA
>CAZYXM010000056.1:0-4428 GCA_964651205.1 Candidatus Woesearchaeota archaeon | reverse complement strand
AACAAAGTTACAGAGAACCTTGCAGACGCTGCAAGTTTCTCTGTAACTTTGTTTTTCTGATAATATCTAGAACAAACAAAAAGCAAAACATAACCAACAACAGAAAAGATAATTGCTAAAACAAAATTTCCAATAAACAACCTATAAAAATAAACAATTGCTTTATTAAAAAATTCAATCTGGAAAGTTTCTAGTGGTGCTTTATTAGAAAAATACCCTCCAATCTTGAAGCCAAGAGGATAAACCCACAGCATCATAAAAGGATTCCAAAATGCAAGAGAAGCAAACATAGAAACTTTACTAATCCGAGAGTAAATCAAAGAAACACCAATGCAAATAAACAAAGCCAATCCAAATGTTGGAAAGACTGCAACAAAAGTTCCAACTGCAAACCCTAAAGCAATTTCATGAGGTGTTGTCTTAATCTTTAAAACATCTGTAAAATATTGCCCTATATCTCTCCACCATGTTTCTATTTTGTGTATCATAAAGATTTTAAACAAAACAAGTTAATAAATATCACCACGCCCCCATAGTTCAGCCAGGATAGAATATCTCGTTGCGGTCGAGACGACCTCAGTTCAAATCTGAGTGGGGGCATCAAACCTCAACATCCACCAACCCGCCTGTATCCACCATAAAAACAGTTTCCCCATCAGGCAGATTTGGAGAGTCAATCAACTTTGCAACTCTTGTATCTTTCTTTCCCCGCCTCAAATACATCCTATAAGTACAAGCATGCCCAACAATATTCCCCCCAATGGCTGTTGTTGGATCACCAAACATCTGTGCAGGATTTGACATAACCTGATTAGTAACATAAACAGCAAGATTAAACTGGTCTGCTAATTTTGCCAACTGATGTAAATACCTATTCAATCTCTGTTGCCTATCTGCCAACATTCCTCTTCCTGAAAACTCTGCTCTAAAATGCGCAGTCAAAGAATCAACAATAATTAATTTTACTGGCTCTCCATTCTTAATAAGTTCTGCAACTTTATCTAATAATAAAATCTGGTGATCTGAATTAAATGCACGAGCAACAAAGATATTCTTCAAAACCTTTTCTGGATTCGCACCATATCTTTCTGCAAACTGTTTCAGTCTTTCTGGTCTAAAAGTTCCTTCTGTATCAATATAAACTGCTTTCCCATTTGCCCCGCCTTTTTCAACAGGCAATTGAACATTTACAGCTAAAGATAAAGCCAACTGAGTCTTCCCAGAACCAAATGCCCCGAAGGCCTCAGTAATTGACTTTGTTTCAATTCCTCTCCCGCCCAAAAGGTTATCAATATTTTTTGAACCAGTAGTAATCTTCGCAATCTCTTTTCTCTTTTCAGCATATTCAAAAGCATCACTAAACCCTAAATCCATCATCTGCCTAGCAGCCTGTATTGCTTTTCTTGCTGCTGCTTCACCCAACCCTGCCAACTCGGATAACTCACTTGGTCCAAGAACCGCCAACCCCATTAAATCAAAAATCCCTGCAGCTTCTAATTTTGCAGCACTACCAGGACCAATCCCCGGCAAATCAGTTAATTTCTTTTCATCTTTTTCATCTTTTTTTGTCTTCTTAATAGGTTTCAATTCTTCAATATCAGAATCCATTGCCTCTTTAATTTCTTCTGTCTCTTCATCTTTAACAACCATAAATTCTAAAACTTGCAGTTCTTTATAAAGATTTATATGGTTTAAAATAGGGGTTTAAAAAATAACCTAGCAATTAGAAAAATGTCAAATAACAAGACTAAAACAAATAAAACTTCTTCGACAATCCCCCCGCTTCTTACTCTTCCCTTAAATTTAAAATCAAAAGCAGGCCAAAATAATTTAACACCAGACAAGGTAAAACAATCAAGCCACAAATGCAGAATATACCCAAATAAAAATCCAATTCCAGCATCTTTATTCAGGAAGAAAATCGAGACACTTAACATCAATGCGAAAAACAAACTATGAAACATCCCACGATGTTTAGTACACCATTGCAAAGGTCTGAAAAACCATTTCTTACCAATCTTACTTTTTCTAGAATCAATGTCAACAAATAAGGTAGCAATTAAAAAAAACAAACCAAAGATAATTTTCTCAGGCAAGAAAGGAGACAGCAATAAATAGATAAACACAGCGAAAACAATATGGGTTCTGAATAACATTCAAAATTAACCCAATAAAAGTTCTTAAGGTTTTACAACAGCCCTCTTTGAAGCATTTTTAATCTACCCGCTAAACGAGAACTATTTGTAGCCCACAATTCCCTCGACAGTTTCATTATCCAAGACATGATAAAACCTATCAATGTTATCAGATGAAGTCCGAACTATTCCATTCCCAATAGGTAGCAACCCCTTATCAAAAAAAATCACTATAAACCTCGATCCCTCGAGGCTAATCCACATAAGACTATCCTGTGCAAGAATATAATCTTCAGTAGAATTAAATCCTTGATTCAAAATAAATTCATTAAAAAATAATTTACCCATCACCCCCCCAACTCAACCACCAACTTCACAGGATCAACAATCTCAACATCATTTGCAATTAGTTCAATATTTCCAAAAAAAGAATTCTTTCTCATATTCCCTGATAAAAAAACTTCTGTTCCTAAAAAGCCTTCTTTAAAATCCACAACTTTTTCAGGAACTTTCAAATCATCTGATGACAAAAGTTTTTCTACCTGCTCTGAAAACAAAACACTTCTCAAAACATCTGTCCCATCATCAACCACTAGATTCAATAGTGCTTTCTGCTTTGCTTGAACTTTCCCATGTTCAGCACAAACACTACCATCTGCTTCTTGAGTTACTTTTTTATTACATTCAGGACAAACTGAAAAAAATCTAGGCCCAAAAATCTGCACAACAGTTCCACGCAATCTCACAGAATCATTATCTACAATCTCAGAAATAATTTTCTCCTGAACAGGCCTCTCTGTCTTAACATTTTCAATAACTTTATTACTTTTTTTTATTTCTGAAAATCCTGACAGATGCAACTCTCCATCCCTGTCCGAAGCGTTCTTTACTTCTACGACATCGCCTTCTTTAATCTCATTCTTCTCAACTAACTCAACATGGTTAGTATCCCACAAAACAATCCTCACACTCCCCGTTTCATCCCCAATAATTAAATTCACAACACTACCTTGTTTACCATTCCTTTCAAAATGTCTAACAGGAAATGCCTTTATCACCTTTCCAGCAACATTCGCCTTTCTCATCCCAGGCATCAATTCGGCAATCTTCAAAACAACATTATCAAAATTCACACCAAGTTCTGCAGCGATAATTTGCGCAGCACCCTCCTTAGAAATCAGACCAGACAGTTTCGCACGCCGAGCCTCTATCTTCCTCTCAACCTCTTCTTTTGTAATATTCGAATGATTAACAATCCTATCAACCAATGATTCATAATTATCCATAAAACAGGAACACACAGAGAGTTTTTAAGTATTATTGAGATTCTTTTCAACAAAATTCAAGCATAAGCTTTATAAAGCTAAAACCAAAACTAAATCTATGACAAAGTGCATATCATGCCAAACAGAGACAATTGACGGGATAAAATTCCCCTGCCCAAAATGCAAAGAAGACATATTTAGATGCAGAAAATGCAGATCACTTTCAATTGAGTATAAATGCAAATGCGGACATCAGGGCCCATAGGAGTTTAAAATCGGCATTGCATTAGTAAAATTAAAAATCATGCCAGAAAATCCTGACATAAATCTTGAAGAAATAAAATCTGAGGTTGAAAAAACTATTTCTTCTTCTGAAGCTAAGATAGAAAAAATAGAAGAACAACCCATCGCATTTGGTCTTAAAGCTTTAATCGCTTCAATAAGTATGGATGAATCAAAAGACGCAGACCCAATCCAAAATTCCTGTTCTAAAATTCCCGGTGTTTCATCTTGTGAAATCACAGACTACAGAAGAGATAGTTTTCAATAAACAAATAACTTTATAATTTCCTCTTCCTAATAATAACCATGATAACACAAGAACAATCAGATCAAGTTAAACAACAACTCTTAAAACAATTAGAAAACTTTCCAGAAGACAAAAGAGAAAAAATAAAAAAACAAATTTTAACAATGTCCCAAGAAGACATTGAAATTTTCATAAAGCAAAATCAACTTTCTCATCTCTCTCCAGAATCAGAAACACAATGCATCTTCTGTTCAATAATCCAAGGACAGACACCCGCCTACATATTTGACCAAAACAAAGATTCTATTGCGATCCTAGAACTTAACCCATTAAGCAAGGGCCACTCACTAATCCTCCCAAAACAACATCTTGAAATAGAAGAAATACCTTCTTCTGCTTTCTCTCTTGCAAAGAAAATTGCAAAGAAATTAAAAGCAAAATTCAAACCACAAGAAGTCCAGATATCTCCAACCAAAATAATAAATCATTCTTTAATAGA
>CAZYXM010000055.1:0-4509 GCA_964651205.1 Candidatus Woesearchaeota archaeon | reverse complement strand
GAAATATTCAAAAAAGTTTATGATAAGGGAGAAATTTACAAGGGGAAATATGAGGGGCATTATTGTACTGGTTGTGAATCTTTTATAACTGAAAAGGATCTTGTCGGAGGAAAATGCCCAGAACATGACAAGGAACCAGAATGGATGTCTGAAGAAACATATTTTTTTAAGTTGAGTAAGTATCGAACTCAGTTGATAAAGTTTGTTGAAAAGTATATTGTGCCAAAATCAAAAAGAAATGAAATTTTAACTAGATTAAAAAGCGAAGAATTAAGAGATCTTTGTGTTGCTAGAAAGAACCTTGATTGGGGTATTGACACACCGATTGACAAAGAATTTAAGATTTATGTCTGGTTTGATGCTTTGATTAATTATGTTACTGGTGCTAATGGAAATTGGCCAGCAGATGTGCATGTAATTGGAAAAGGAATAAATTGGTTTCATTCTGTAATTTGGCCTGCAATCCTAATGTCTGCAGGAATTAAACTCCCAAAAACTTTGTTAGTGCATGGATATCTGAATCTTTCAGGTAAGAAGATTTCTAAAACACTTGGAAATACAATCGACCCAATTGAATTAGCAGAAAAATATGGTTCAGATAGTGTTAGGTATTCTATTTTGAGATGTTCTGTATTCGAAGACTCAGATTATTCTGAGGAGATTTTGATAGAAAGGCATAACAATGAATTAGCAAACAAACTTGGAAATTTAGTTTCAAGAGTTAGTACTCTTGCAGAGAAGTATGGTGTTACGAAATGTGAAAATAAACTTTTGAAAAAATTCAAAATAAAGCCTATAGAAAAGAATCTGGATAATTTTGAATTAGATAAAGCACTAGCAGGAATATTTTCTTTTATTGATGTATGTAATGAATATGTTCAGAATAAAAAACCGTGGGAGACACAAGATAAGAAAGTTTTGTATGAACTTGTGGAGAGTATTAAAGTAATTGCAAAATATCTCTCTGTTTATATTCCAGAAACATCTGAGAAAATTTCTAAAGTGTTTGGTGCAAGAAAGATTAAAAAGGCGCCTGTTTTATTCAAGAAGATTGAAGTAGTAGAAGCAAAGGAGAATAAGCAAAAAATTAATAAACTAGAAAAACAAAGGAATATTGAAGGGATTATAACAATGACAAATGTTCAGTTTGGTGAGTGGGAAAAGATAGAACTTGTAGTTGGTGAGATTGAAAAAGTCGAAGATATTGAGGGTGCTGACAAACTTTACAAACTCTCTGTTGATATTGGCGAGGAAATGAGGACGATTTGTGCTGGAATTAAGCAATATTATTCTAAAGCAGATTTGAAAGGCAAGAAAATTATTTTGTTTAAGAATCTGGAGCCTAGAAAAATGAAAGGAATTGAATCGCAGGGAATGTTGCTCGCCGCAGTTTCAGAAGACTCCAAGCAAGTTGTTCTGATTTCTCCTGAATCTGATATTAAGGTGGGGAGTCGGGTTAGTTAAAACTCTAAACCACACCACGAAAACATTTATAAAATCGTTAAAAGTTAGGTATTCATGAAAGAGGGGTTTATTGTGTGGTTAAGTTCTTTAAATAAAGGTAGTGGCATGGTGGCGGGGGGGAAGGGCGCAAATCTAGGTGAGATGTATAATTCTGGTTTTCCTGTTCCACAAGCATTTGTAGTCACAACTAAATCATACGAGCACTTTTTAGAAAAATCTGGAATAAGAAAAAAGATTGATGAGATGCTGTCGAAGATTGATGTTAATAATACTAAGGAATTAACAGAGAAGGCAGAAGAAATTCGGAGTCTAATGATAAACACAGAAATGCCTGAAGATTTGAAAACTGAGATACTTGATTCTTATGATAATTTTAATGTGGACTTAAGTGCTATGAAAGGCTCTCCAAATGCCATGGCTATAATGAAAACAGCTCGTGAACCTGTATTTGTTTCTGTGAGAAGTTCCGCAACTGCAGAAGATTTGTCTGGTGCGAGTTTTGCAGGACAACAAGAGAGTTTTATTAATGTTAAGGGAAATGAAGATTTAATTGAAAAAGTGAAAAGAGTTTTTGCTTCCACTTTTACTGCAAGGGCAATTTTTTATAGAAAGAAAAAAGGTTTTGATGCACATGTGGGTATTGCGGCTATTGTTCAAAAAATGATTAATTCAGACAAGTCTGGTGTAATGTTTTCTATTGACCCTGTAAAACAAGAAAATGTTTTGATTGAGGCTGTTTTTGGCCAAGGCGAGGGGATTGTTTCAGGTAAAATAAAACCAGACAGCTATAGTGTTTCAAATGAGTTTGATGTTCTTGAGGAGAAAATAGCAGACAAAAAAATTGCAATTGTAAGAGATGCTTCTGGTGTTACAAAAGTTGTAAAATTAAATCCAGAAAAATCAAAGCAAAGAGTCTTGCAAATTCATGAAATAAAACAATTAGCAGAATACGCTATGAAACTTCAAGAGCACTACAAGAAACCACAGGATATTGAATTCTCTATTGAAGGGCATGAAATTTTTATCTTACAAACAAGACCAATAACGACTCTTGGGAAAAAAGAAGATAGACAAGAGTTGCAAGGCCAGGTTTTAGTGCAGGGGTTGGCGGCTTCGCCGGGGGTGGCTTCTGGAATTGTGAAGATTGTTCATTCTATGGAAGATTTAGACAAGGTGAAAAAGGGAGATATTTTAGTTACAGAAATGACAAATCCTGACATGGTCGTGACTATGCAAAAAGCATCAGCTATTGTGACTGACGAGGGTGGTGTGACAAGTCATGCTGCAATTGTTTCTCGTGAAATGGGCATACCTGCGATTGTTGGAACAGATAATTCAACTACTGTTTTAGAAGAAGGGCAAGAAGTAACTGTGGACGGTTATTCAGGAAAAGTTTTTATAGGACATACAGAAAATAAAAAAGTTGAGATTTTACCAATAGTTGAAACAAAGACAAAAATAAAAGTTTTAGTTGACTTACCTGATTTTGCAGAGAGGGCTGCTAAGACAAATGCGACGGGTGTAGGGTTAATGAGGTTGGAAGGGATAATTGCTTCTTCAGGAAAACATCCCTTATTTTACAAGCAGAATAATAATTTAGAAGATTATAAAAAAGTTTTGAAAGATGGAATTGGAAAGATTGCAGAATCTTTTGTCGATAAAGAAATATGGATTAGAACTTCAGATATAAGAAGCGATGAGTATTCGCAACTTGAAGGCGCACCAAAAGAAGTTGAGAAAAACCCGATGCTTGGAAATCATGGAATTAGATTTAGCTTGAAAAATAAAGATATTTTTAAACAAGAATTGTTGGCTGTTAAGGAATTGGCAGAAAAGGGGCACAAATTTGGAGTCATGTTTCCACAAATCATTAGTCCTGAAGAAGTTAAAGACACAAAAAAGTTTATGCAAGAACTTGGAATGTTGAATAATGAAAATATAAAAGTGGGGGTGATGATTGAAACTCCTGCCGCTTCGATTCTTATTAAAGATATTTGTGATGTTGGAATTGATTTCATTTCATTTGGGACTAATGATTTGACACAATATACACTCGCGATTGACCGGGGCAATGAAGACGTCCAGTATATCTACGACGAGACAAACTGGGCTGTGACAAAACAAATTGCAAGAGTAATTAGAGAATGTCATTCTCGAAATCCGAAAATAGAGACCTCAATTTGTGGACAGGCGGGGAGTAATAAGAAAATGGTTGAGTTTTTAGTTAAGCAGGGCATTGATTCTATTTCTGTTAATGCGGATGTTGCTAAGGAGATTTCTGAGTTGGTGGCGGGGCTGGAGAACAATAAGAGGATTTAAAAGGGGGGCGGGGTTTCTGGTGGTTATGGGAGATAATCATGAAACAGGGAAAAATTCTAGAGAAATTCCACTCTATGTTTGTGCTTGGTGTCATAAGGTGGGGAAAACAGATCCAGATGCGCCTTTTGAAGAATTAAAAATGATCAGAGATAATTATTTATTTCAAGGAAAAATATACACTCGAGATAGTGTTAGTGATGGTATTTGCCCAGGTTGTGCAGAGAAAAATATTTTAACAGGGGCGAGTAGGGGGGCAATTTGAATGTGGTAACTTTTAGACAATTTGAAACATCAAAAGGAAAAGAAGTTTTAGCTGGAAAATCAGCAGAAAACAATGAAGATTTAGTTGCGCAAGTTTCAGAAAATGAAATTGTTTTGCATACTGCTCTACCTGGAAGCCCGTTCGTAAATATTAAGGCCTCAGCAAAGGATGTAACAAAAAAAGACTTAAAAGAAACTGCGGTTGTCTGTGCTTTTTATAGTCAGGATTGGAGAGACAATAGAAAAGATGTTATTGTGCATGTGTTCTCAGGAAAAGATATTTACAAAGAGAAAAAAATGAAAACAGGGACATTTGGAGTAAACAAGTTCAAGGAAATGAAAGTAAAAAAGCAAGATATCTTGAATTTTGAGAAGGAGTTAAAAAATGAATCAAGTTAAGCAATTTCAAATTGGAAAGAAAGGTCTTACTAGCGAGGCTATTGAACAGATTAAAAAAACATTTGA
>CAZYXM010000054.1:0-4639 GCA_964651205.1 Candidatus Woesearchaeota archaeon | reverse complement strand
TTTATGGCGGGTTGCAAGGGGGGGCGTGACATGAACCTTCAAATGTTGTAAGTTTGACGTTGAGGTTTTGTCCTTCTCGATCTTGCTATGGTGAATCGGGTCAGATCTTGATCGAAGCAGCCCTAAGTTATAGTTTAGATGCTTGGAGGGTTGCAGAACTGAGAATGATTTATGACCTCTTTGGAGTGGATTTGAGCAAACCCCTGGGTTTGCACTTTTTGTTAACAACCTAAAGTCTAAATTTTTAAGTAGCAATCCGTTGTTACTTTATGAAGGTTACAGAACCGTAAGATTTTTAAATGTGGTTTTTTTAGATTTGGTATGAGAAAAAGTAAGCTAGGAATTTTAGAAAGAATTGCAGATTCAAATATTGGAAGAAAGACAAGAGGTTTAGTAGCAGGGGCAATGGCTTTGGGCGGGGCTGCTGCTGCTGATATGATTCCGATTTATAGTTATAAGGATTTACATCAAGAAGGTGATGAGAAGGTTGAGTTCACAATAGAAAATTTAACTAATAATGGACAACCAGTTACAAGTGATATGGGAGGGTTTATATTAAAATATTTCCCTGAGTATGATACAATTAAGAGTGTTGGAGGTTTTGATTACGACCCCTCTACTGGAACTGCTTCTGGGACTATCAATAATGAAAATGAAAGTTTCTATGGTTTGACAGCAGGAGAATATGTGGATACTATTGGAGAGAATGCAAATGATGATATAATTTGGTGGACTGGTAGAGATACTGATGGGGATGGGATGTGGGGGGTTTATAATACAGATACAAAATCTCTTTATTTGGAAGATGGGAAAAGTTCTGAATATGGCCAAATAACTGTTCAAGGTTCTCAACCATTTCCAGAATTTCCAACAACACAACCTAGCCTTGTTAATTCTGTTGAAACAGGTATTGAACCAGAACAAATCAATCAACCAGATATAAAAAGAGTAGAAAGACAAGGAGACAATGTAGCTTTTTATTGGGATGGGCAGACAAATGTTAATTATGCTGTTGAAACAAGTGATTTAAGTTCAACAAATTGGACAGAGGTTGCAACTTATTCTGGAGTTGATGGAGAAATGGGACATACAAATGCTATGGATTCTGTAGTAGGTAATTATCGGGTTAATGCATCTTCAGATTAAATAATTTTATAAACTTGGTTTTTCTTTTAAACTAATGAAAAAGAGAGGACAGTTTTTTATTTTAGCTTCAGTTGTGATTGCTGTTTTGGTTGCAGGGCTGATGACTGTACAAAATCAAGTTCAGACATCAGAAGCACCACAAAGTTTTTTTGATTTAAGTGATGAATTACAATATGAGACAGGAGAGGTTGTGGATTATGGGGTTTATAATTCTCAAAATGAACTTAATGCTTTTTTAAAGAGTGCGTTAAAGAATATTTATGAAACAGACCCAGATGTTGAGGTTATTGTTTTGTATGGGAATAGTTCTGTGATGAATACCATCTCATTAACAAGTAGGGAGTATAATGCAAGTTTTGCTGGAGAAGAGTTTAAGATTGAGGAATCAGGAAAAATATTCAGCGGAAAGATTGAAGATGAGAGTTCTGGAGCAAAGATAAACATGAAGACAAAGAGTTCAGCACCAGAAGAAAACATTTTTGAGGTGTTTAAGGGAAAAACCTCTGACAAGAAAGTAACAGTAGATACAGGTCAAACAACATATTCTTTTGACCTCGGAGACCAACAAAGCTTATACATGATAGTAACAAAACAAATCGGAAATGAAACATATGTTGATGTCAAGAATTAATCTTGCTGAAAAAGGGAATAGAAAGAAAAGGGCAGTGAGTCTGATTATTTCTTATGTTTTGTTGATTTCAATTTCTCTGGCATTGGCTGGGGCTGTTTATGCTTGGTTAAAGTTTTATATTGAACCAGGACAAGAACTGAAATGTGATGATGGGGTGTCGATGGTGATAAGAGAGTATGGTTGCAACTCAACTCATTTAAATTTGACATTGCAAAACAGGGGCTTATTTGATTTTGATGGTTATGTTATCAAGGTGAATAATAAGACAGGGGCGGAGATTGGGGTTTATGTTTTGGAGTCTATTGGAGAAGAAATAAAAGCGGAAAAGAATGTAGAGAAAGTTTATCCTATTTCTGAATATGGAAAATTAACTTTTGTTGAAGTTCAGGCATTTCAAAAAATTGAAGGCAAAACAATTTTTTGTGAAGACATAGCAACACAAAGATTGAGTTGCTAATCACTTCGCGACATTAGGCAACATTCGTCTTAAATTATAATAATCTGGATTTATTAATGTGCCAATCGTAGGGTTTTCTGATTACCTAATTTTTTTATGATTTGTTCCTAAGAAATTTGAATTGCCCAAGGCGATAAAAACTTGCGAGACCTCGCAAGTTTTATAAATACCTTTTATCATATTATTATATGAAAAAGAAGGGGTTGTCTCCGATAATCGCGACTGTGCTTTTAATTGCCTTAGTTTTAGTTTTAGCAATGATTGTTTTTTTATGGGCTCGGGGTTTTATCTCTGAAAAAGTTGAAAAGGGCGGGGTGTCTGCTGAAAATGCTTGTAATGATGTTAGTTTTGAAATTCAGAAAGGAAACGCTGTTCCGAATGGAATACAAGTGCAAGTTGTTAATCGGGGCAATGTTCATATTTATGCTTTTGAAATAAAAGAAATTGCAGGCGGTTCATCGACAAAAAGTGTTTTTGAAATGGCGGTGGATAAGGGGGGTGCTAGTGATTACCAGGCTATCACATTAAAAAGAGACACAGAAGAAGTTATATTTTACCCACAAGTTCTCGGACAAGTTTCAGGAACAAATAAGAATAAGGCAGTAACTTGTCTTGAGAAGGGGCAAACAATTAAAGTTTAAAAAATGAAAGGAGGTAGAAAATTATGAAAACAAATAAGAGGGGGGTAAGTTCTGTTGTTGCAACAGTGTTGATAATTATGATAGTTGTTGCTGCGATTGGAATTTTGTGGACAGCCGTGGTACCCATGGTTAGAAATAGTATTGACAAGGGAAGTGCATGTTTTGATGCTCTAAGTGATATTACTCTTGTTACTGATAAAGGTTATACCTGTTGTTATACAGATGACAATGGTAGTTGTAATGGAACAATTTCAGTTCAGGTTGCAAAAGCTGCAAATGAGAAAATTTCATTAGCAGGAATACAAGTTATTGTTAGTAAGGGTGGAACAACAAGTTCTATAATATTAAATTCAACAGATGAATTGCCTGGGAATAATGAGGAAAAAGTTTATGTGAAAACTGATGAAACTAACTTTGCTAATGCTGATGCAGTGAATATTGCTCCAATTGTAACAATCGGTCAAACAGAAGAATCTTGTGACCCAATAGGCGAAGTACAACTAAGTCCTTGTACCTAATTTATTTTATATTTGCTCTTTTAATTTTTGAAGAGTTTTCCTTATAAGTTGGAGAAGAAATGATTAAACTTAGAAACAAGAGGGCCCAAGTTTGGGTTGAGACAGTAATTTACACTTTGATTGGTCTAGCTGTGATAGGGATTTTGCTTGCTGCTTCTAAACCAAAAATTGACCAGGTTAGAGACAAGCTTTTGATTGAGCAGACGATTGAGTCGTTAAATAAAATAAATGCACAAATTTACGAAGTTCAGAGAGCTCCAGGAAACAAGAGAGTTTTAGATGTGAAAATTTCAAAGGGAAGATTTTTTATTAACCCAGCTACAGATGAAATTGGGTGGACCTTAGATTCTAATTATAAATATAGTGAAATTGGTTCTGAAATTTCATTAGGTAATTTGGAAGTTTTGACAGAAGAGGCTAATCCTTACAAGGTAACATTGACTATGGATTATGTTGTTAATTTGACTTATGATGGAACACAAGATGCAAAAGATTTCGAAGGTTCTCCTTCGCCATATTCACTTGCAATTGAGAACAAGGGCGGGGCCAGCGGGAAGATTAATGTTGATTTGATTGTGCGATAATTGTTTTTGTATTAAAAAGATATTTAAATCAGGTTTCTGTTGAATGTTTATAAAAGAGGTTATGAAAAATTGAATGGAAATACCAAAACTTAATTTGACTCCGAAAGTCCCTGTTCTGCAACATCTTAATGACAAGACAAAGATTGATGTTCGTTATGTTTTGATTGCGCCTTTTGCAAGTGTGCATGTTTATTGGGACCAGAAAACAGGGGATGTTCTTTATGATTTAGAAGAGCCTGTCTTGAGTGCAGAAGAAAAAGAAACTCTTGAGAAATTAGAGAAGACAATACAAGAGATGATTAATGTTACATTAGATATAGAAAGAAAAGACGAGGGGGTGGAAGAATATTTGAATAAGATTATGCAACTTGTGACTTCTGAATTAGGTCTGAGTTTGTCTAAGGAAACCTATGGAAAGTTTTTTTATTATCTTTACAGAGATTTTATTGGGTTGAATGAAATTGAATCTTTGATGCATGATTATTTTATTGAAGACATAGAATGTAATGGTGTTGGAGAACCACTTTATATTGTTCATAGAATTTTTAGGAATTTAAAAACCAATATCAAATTTAAAACTGTTGAGGAATTAGCGAGTTTTGTTGAAAAGCTTGCACAGAAAACAGGGAGATATATTTCTTATGCAAACCCGTTACTAGACG
>CAZYXM010000053.1:0-4686 GCA_964651205.1 Candidatus Woesearchaeota archaeon | reverse complement strand
AAAAAAAAAGCCAAAAAACAAAAAAAAGAAACTAAAGAAAGTACTAGAAAAAAACTAGTAGAAGAAAAAGTAGAACCAGAAAAGAAAAAAGGACTTTTTGATAGTTTCAAAAAAAAATTAACAGAAGAAAAGTTCGAAGAACTCTTCAAAGAATTAGAATTAAATCTTTTACAAAATAATGTAGCTATAGAAGTTGTAGAAAAAATAAAAAAAGACCTTGCTGAAAACTTGATTAGTGAAAATCTCTCCTCAATAAATATCGAAAAAGAATTAAAAAAATCATTAAATGAGATATTACAAAATCCTCCAAATTTTTTAAGAGAAATTAAAACCGCTTTAGCAGTAAAAAAACCATTTGTCATTATTTTTGTTGGAATAAACGGCTCAGGTAAAACAACAACAATTGCAAAAATTGCAAACCTTCTAAAAAAGGAAAAACTTTCTGTCTGCTTAGCAGCCGCAGACACATGGAGAGCAGCGGCTGTTGAACAAATTAGCCAGCATGCAGAAAAACTTTCAGTTCCAGTTATAAAAAAAGATTATGGAACAGACCCAGCCTCAATTGGATTTGAAGCAATTGAATATGCAAAAAAACACAAGATAGATGTTGTCTTAATAGACACAGCAGGAAGAATGAATAATCAAGAGTCTTTAATGAGAGAACTAGAAAAAATCTCAAGAGTCTGCAAACCAAATATGAAGATCTTCGTCGGAGAATCCACAACAGGCAATGACGCAACACAACAAGCAAAAACATTTAATGAACATATAGACTTAACAGGAATAGTTTTATCAAAAGCAGATGTCGACGAAAAAGGCGGCACAACCCTTTCTGTCTCATATGTAACAAAAAAACCGATTCTATTCATCGGCACAGGCCAGGACTATGAAGACATAGAAATCTTTAATAAAGACGAAATCTTATCGACATTAGGACTTTAAAGGAGGTAAAATGAAAAAACTTGTAGTTAATAAAATCGCAGCCCTTGTAACTGCTGCATTTGGTTTAATCGCAGCTCTTGCATGGAATGAAGCAATAAAAGCCTTATTCGTAGGACCTTGCGGAGCAGAAAAAGCAGGAGCATTGTGCTATATCTCTTCAGCTGGACCCTGGGGATATGCTATTGTTGTAACAATCATCGCAGTTATTGCTTCTGTCTGGATTGGAAAAGTAGAAGCCAGAACAAAGGCATAAAATTATTTTTATTTTTTCAGAATTTGTTTATAGTGGAACGATTAGCGCGACCCCTAGACAACCGAGGCCAGTCGCGCAAGTATAATTAGTAAACTAAGAGCCAAAGAGTTGAATGCAGACTATAAATTTTATTCTTTATTCATTTCTTTAGAAATTTTTCTAGACACGAGCATAATAGAGACTACAATTAAAAACAAAACAACCCAAGAAATTCTTTTTTGGTTAATATAAATTTTTAAACTCGCATTCTGTTTTACAAATTCACTATTATAAATAACACAAGGTTTACAGACCCCCCCACAATCCATCCCCCCCTCGTTACTGTCTTGTCTTCCATTAAAACAATTATCACATTCATTATTATCTACAACAGGTCCTGAAAACAATCTGATATTCAATTCTGTTCCTTCTTCATTCGTTTTCCCAGAAACCAAAGACAATAATTCTCCTGACTGCCTATCATAAACAGCCGTATATTCCTGACCACACTTATTAATCTTCTCAACATTCAAATCAACACTCAAATAACAATCTCTTTTTTCATAAAAATTTGACAAGCAAGAGTTTTTATCATAGCAATTCCTAGTTTGTATTCCTTGTATCGAATTTACACCTCTAGAAAGTTTTGCGAAATCATATTCAACAGAACAAGAACCCCACAAGTCACACTGGACCTCTGGAACACAGCCAACATCCAGTCCAGATTCTAAATCAACCTCGCCTGGCGATTCAACAACACATTTTATTTTGGGGGGCGTATCTCTTTCTGTTCCGCAATTGTTCAAATCATCACATCCATATTCTAAAAAACCATTAACACATTTTCCCCATGTGCACTTCCAATTTTCTTCACATCCCTTGCAAAACCTTGTCTTATCTATTTTATCCATTATCTTTGAATCATAATCTGAAACCAAGCAGGTTCTTCTTTGAATCCCATTTTCACAAAACCCCCATTCCGAACATACCACATTGACTCCTGGGGGTATCCCCCCTTCAACTTCTGGAACACGAAATCCCTGTCCAGACGAAAGAACATCCCCCCTAGTAACTTGCTGAACACTTTCTTCAGGAACATAATCAGATTCAGAACTCACAGGACCACTCGATTCTCCAAAAAACAAGTCAATTTTATATGTCGCCATCCCAGTGGTATTAATCACAAATCCAAGCAAGACAAGACATCCAAGTATCACCACGATTTTCTGCATAACCTCCATTTTATTTTAAGACATTTAGCATATATAAATTATTGCAACCTCCAAACCCAAAACTTATTAACCCCAAAAATACTCCTAAAAACATGGTATTAGACAAGATAGCAGAAAGCCTGAAATCAGGCATAAGAAAGATAACAAACTCGATTTTCATAGACAAAAAACTCGTAGATTCCGTCATAAAAGACCTACAAAGAAGCTTAATTGAGTCAGATGTAAACATAGAACTAGTATTTCAATTATCTGAAAAAATAAGAAAAATCGCACTAGACGAAAGCATAAAAGGCATTGAGAAAAAAGAACAATTAGTATCTTTAATTCATAATGAAATAAGAAAACTTCTTGGTGAAGAAAAACAAATAAAACTAAAGAAAAAAACAAAAATCATGTTCCTTGGTTTATACGGTTCAGGGAAAACAACCACAATTTCAAAACTTGGATTCTATTATGCAAAACGTGGAAATAAAGTTTGTGCATTAGGTTTAGACACACAAAGACCTGCGGCAATGGATCAATTAGAACAAATGTGCGAAAAAGCAAAAATCACTTGCTTCATAGACAAGAAAGAAAAATCACCCGAAAAAATATATAAAAGATATGAAAAAGAACTGACAAAATTCGACATAGTTTTAATTGACACTGCTGGCCGTGACGGTCTAAATAAAGAATTAATAAAAGAAATAAAATCAATTGAAAAAACAACAAAACCAGATTACAGAATTTTAGTCATGCCTGCGGATATCGGGCAAGCTGCAAAAACACAAGCACAAGAATTCAAAAAAGCACTGTCTATTGAAGGAGTTATCATAACAAGAATGGATGGAACAGCAAAGGCCGGCGGAGCCCTGACAGCTTGCGCAGAAACAAATGCCCCAGTTTACTTTATAGGTGTTGGAGAAAAAATACATGATATTGAAACATTCAACCCAGACACATTTATCTCTCGTTTACTTGGCCTAGGAGATTTACAAGGTCTGCTTGAAAAAGTTCATTCTGCAACAGATGAAAAACAACAAGAAAGAATTGAAAAAAGACTTCAAGAAGGGAAATTCACATTACATGATTTATATCAACAACTCGAATCCATGAACCAGATAGGCTCCTTTGATAAACTTCTTGGCATGGTTCCTGGTTTTGGAAATCTCCAAGGTAAAATTCCAAAAGCACAATTAGAAAAACAGCAAGATAAAATGAAGCACTACAAGCACGCAATCTCAAGCATGACACAAGAAGAAATTGAAAACCCTGAAATTTTAGAAAAACAAACTTCAAGGATAAGTAGAATAGCAAAGGGGTCTGGAACCACAACCTCTGAAATTCGTGAGCTTTTAAAACAATACAAAATGCTGAAGGAAATGATGGGTATGCAAGATAAACTCCCAGAAGGGAACATTGACCAGAAAACCATGATGAAACTCGCCAAGAAGTTTAAAGGTAAAATGAAGTTTTAATCTTAAAATGAAAACCCAACCCCTAACCCTCCCAATTCTCCACACAATAATAATAATAATTACATGGTTATCCTTTTTATGGTTAGACTGGAAAATTATCTTTGGTTTCTACGTCCTTTATACATTACAAATGATTATTTTCAAAGGATGCATCTTAACAAATTGGCAGTTTAACAAAAGCCTACGAAAAGAAAATGAGATGACAATGTATACTTTTTGGCTGGAAAAAGCAGGCTACAAAGTTAACAGAAAAAAATTGAGGTTCCTATCTCGATGGATAATGCCCGTAATAATCATCATTCTCTCTTTAATCTGGCAAGTTTTATTAAATCATGTTCCATTAATAAGTATTTAACATGGCAAAAACAATAGCACAGGGAGCAGAGGCAATCATAACGCTTGACAAGCAAACAATAAAAAAAGACAGAATACCAAAATCATATCGCCTAAAAGAACTAGATGAAAAAATAAGAAAATCAAGGACTAAAAGAGAAGCAAAGCTTCTCGAAAAGGCAGGCAAAATTACAAACATCCCGAAAGTCCTAAAACAAAATCCTTTTTCGCTTGAAATAGAATTCATAAATGGAAAAAGACTTTCTGAAAAATTGGAAAAATTAGATTACAAAAAAATCTCTAAACAAATAGCAAATAAAATCGCAAAACTTCACGACGAAGATATAATCCACGGAGACTTAACAACAAGCAATATGATCTTGCAAGACAAAACAGACAAACTTTTCTTTATTGACTTTGGTCTTGGATTTATTTCAAAAAGATTTGAAGACAAGGCAGTTGATTTACATTTAATTCACCAAGCCTTAGA
>CAZYXM010000052.1:0-4727 GCA_964651205.1 Candidatus Woesearchaeota archaeon | reverse complement strand
CAACAGAGATATTTATTGTATAGTTCCCGTCATTGTTTTCATTTGGAGTGAAACTAGTGTTATAAGACGTGTATCCAGATGCAATTTCTCCACTAGAAATTGTAAAACTAATGTTTTCATTAACAACACTGGTACTGGTTATTGTTTTTGAAACTGTCAAGGCTGAAGCTGGATAAAGATTAATATCTGGTATTAACAATTCATCATCATAAACATCAAAGGTAATTAAAGTAAGATTATCTTCTGTAGTTGAGCTAGGTGCTGAAACATTTGTAATTCTCGGAGCAGAATTAGTATTACTAACATTAACAGTAATTGTTGTGTTGTCTGAAAAATAAGTATCACTCACCCCTACATTAAAACTCCACAAACCAGAGGTTCTATATGTTGTAACATCCTCCTTCCATGGCGTAAAGTTCATTATACCGCCTGTAATCGTTAGTCCAGAAGGATAGTTTGTTGCAGAAACACCATAGAGTGTAAAAGTCAAAGAATCGCCATCAGCATCTGTTGCATAAATTTCTGAAGAAGCACTACTTAAATTTATATTTGCACATTGCACAGTCCCAGCCTGTGTGGAATCCACAGTACAATCAATCTGATAACTACTCGAACTCCAAGAAGGGGCACCATTATTCAGGATAGTGATATTATGTAATGTAAACCCTCCTGCAGAGTCATTATCATAATAAGTGATATTTAATGTCCAGTTTCCAATCTGTGTTGAATTTGGTGTGAAATAAATCGTTTTCTGTGAAAGATTAGTCCCCTCCCCCCCATAAAAAAATGTCTGGTTTGTAAAGTTCTGCCAATAAACTCTTTGAGATAAATTTGAAGAATTTAGGGTTTTTATTTCCATATTCACCGTATCATTATAAACCGATTTGTCCGGCATCTTGAAATCATCGTCAGTGATGTTTAAATATAAATAAGTTAATTGCTGTATTGATGTTGTATTCCCTGCTTCAGAAATATTCACACTTAAAAGAGGAGCAACATTTAATGCTTGTGTTCTATTCACAAAAATTGAAAGATTTGTCGAATTCGATAAACCTGTTGTGCTTGTCGAAGCTGAAAAATTAATTGTCCAGTTTCCAACAAGTGTTTTATTCAAGGAGAGATTTATAGGTATTGAAACTTGGTGATTTGTGCTTGTATTTGTATCTGTAGAATAAAACCACCCCGCCCCAGGCAACCCCGAAACATAATTATTACTAATCCCTGCCAAAGATGCAACACTACTCAAATCAATTGTTTCTGAATAGTACTTTGTGGTTAAATTTATTGTGCAAGTTAAGGTATCATTTTCAACAAAAGATAAGCCAGTACAATTTGTCGCATTGATTGTTAAAGTATAATGGACATTTAAGGTTGTGTTTTGGCAATAACTTTTATTAGAATCATAATCTGAGGTTCTATATGTAGGCAATGTTGTCGCATTGATATCATCATGTACACAAAATTGGAGAGTATAATTTCCAACATCATACTTTGAAAGATTTGTAAAATTTATCACTGCAGTAACATTATCTGTTGGTTGTGTTAAACTATAATCAAGTGTGCAGTTCCCATCATGCCCATTTGTTAAATTTGCAAGTGTGCAGGCAGGAAAGCTAACATTATACACAAGAGGATACTGTAATTCTTCATCACTTCCGACAATTGAAAAATTATGATAACTTGTTCCAGTTATAGAAACTGTTGTGTTGTATTCTGTCTGTAATGTCATATTCGGGGCGTCGTTTGTCGCATTTATTGTAAAATTAAAAGATTGTGTTGTTGTTGAAGAAGCTCCAGAATTATAATTCATTTTTAATGGAATCCTAAAAGTTCCTGTTTGATTATTTTTTGTCGCATTTAGAGAAAGATTGCCTATTGAACTCGAAATAATAGAAATCCAAGGAGAAATAGTGGGATAAGCAACAGCAGAATCATTCCATAAAATAGAGGTATTTAAAGTATCAACTAAAAAAGTCATCCCGGTTGTCAGTTCGGTAAGATTTGCACTTAAATTATGATAAGAGGGTGTGTCTTCTATAGCCCAATAGACAACAGCATATGCAGAATCATTCCATTCAGGGACCGCGCTAACAACTCCCATAATAAATACAGAAAACACAATTACAAATACAAACAAACCAATCGCCCCTTTCTTCATTATATGCTTCATTTTAAAAACTATTTAAATTTAGCTCGACAGCTTATCTTTTAAACCTCCCTTGCAATTATCTAATCTTTCTTCTGGATAAAAGAATGCCGTATATGCCATGTCACAAACCATCTTGTTTCCAGCAGAATCATAAACATTAACCTTGCATGTATCGTAAACCAAACCATCAATTAGATATGCCAAACCCTCACTGGAATACTGTGCTCTCTGACATTTTTCTAAAAAATAAAAAAAACATTCTTCACTTCCACAATGTTTATGGTAGAAGAATGTTGCATAAATAACTATCGACAAAAGCAACAAGAACAAGATCAAAACCACTAAAAACCTTAGCTTTCCTGCCTGAGATTTCTGTTCATAAATTTCTCTTAAATTTCTTGGAAGATGAATAATGCCCAAAAAAAATCTCTTAGAATAATAGAGTGCATAAAGGAAAAAAATCACAAAGAAAGATTTTATGATAACAAAACCCCCCCCAACCCCCCTAGAGTGCATCCCTGATTCTAGTTTTCTCTGCTCAAGGTCCATTCTAAATTTTTCCCCTTCCATATCAAAACTCATACTAATAACCTCCATAAATTTCTTAGGTCAAGTGCTAAGAGGATTTCATCTATAACTCCTATTTCAAATTCTCCTCTTTTATCTCGCGTTACACATTTACCAGTCATACAAATCAATCCATCAGAACAAACCCCGCAATTTAAATCTTTTCCCTCGATAGTATGTCTCCCACATTCAAATTGCAAACTCGAACAAGCAAGGTCTTGTGCAATCTCAAAATCTCTATCCAAACAAGTCCCCTTATAACAAATTTGTTTTTCAGAACAACTTGCTTCTTGCCAAGCATCCCATGTCCAACATTCTGCTTTTATACACCCCCTAAAATGATAATCTAAAGAATTCAAACACCTCTTGTCCACCCCATTCTCAATACATTCATCAACACACCCCAAAGAACCCGCCCCGCCCCCTCCCCCTGGAGAGGTTCCAGTTGATGTTGAACAATCAGCAGGGCAATTCGCAGCTGTCTCCCCAGTTCCACAATAACCATTTCCGCAAGTCTCTCCTTCACAATTCAAAACATTAAACAAACAATAAGAAGAACAACTTAAAGTTCCGCCCGTATACCCAATAGAAACACAGGTCTCGTCATTTAAATCACTACCTTCACATTGCTCCCCCAGACCTGAACTGATAATACTATCACCGCAATAAATATGTGAAATCTCTAGTTGAAAATATCTATATTGCCCAGAATTAGAAACAGAATAAGAATTGTCTGCACTCAAATCAACTGAATCAACTTCTGTCGAATATGTGTTGTCTGTTCCAAAATCAGTTAATGTAGCTGAATATTCATCTCCCAAATCACCAGTGCTCCAAGAAAGTTCCAAAGTTCCAGAATAATCAGAGTCTGCGTACATTTTCAAATTTAGAGTTCTAGGACTTGTTGTTCTGCTATATGAATCAATAAGCAAATTTTGTGAGCTAACAACAGAATATAAGTCCACATACCCTGAAGACGGATGGCCTGGAATCTCTAAATCATAACCATCGAAGCTTGATGTGGCACTTGCAGCTGTTTGAACATAAAAATCTGAATTCCAGGAATTTAAGTCAACTGAGAGATGTAAATTCAAATTATCAACAGCACTTGCAAAAGGCATGAATAACAAAACAAATATTACAAAGTAAAATTTCATTTTAATCTCCATAAATCCATCCTCCCAATTTTAAATCCTTCAATTTTTCCATCAATCTGTAATTTCAAACAATTCCTATCTATTGTATGCCATGCTCTTTCAAGTTTATTTGAGAAATCAGTAGTAGAAAGTGGTTTATCTGAGTCTTTCAACAAAACGAGTATATTCTCTTTAATCTCAATAGGGGGCCTACCAGTATTATTTTTTCCCTTTGTCTTCTTAGTTTTCATCTCTTCCCCTCTTTAAAATAGTTTTTGCGGATAAAAGTACTTTCATCAGTACTCTTAAAGGCATAAATAGAAGCACAATCTAATTTTTAAATGTTTCTTAAAACTAAACAGAAATTATCAACGTTTCCAACTTCTTAATCTCTTCAAACCAATAGCCCCAGCAAGAATCCCAAGCAGACCAGCTACTGTGGTTGGTTCTGGTACAGGTACAACCTCTAAAGACATATAATTCCCAGTAACGTTTGCCATATCGTATTTTGGAGTGTCATAGGTTGTTGAAGCACTCAAATCCCAACTACCTGATTTAGAAGTGCTTCCATCTTGGAACTGCGCACCATTATAAAGATTCATAGACCAGTTATAAAATTCTCTGCCCGGGTCTGGTGTTGTTTGCCCCATTAATTCAAATCTAACATAGTTATCAGACGAGGTTATTGCATCTGGACCTTGAGCATCTCCTATCAAAGGAAAAACTTGATTTGCATCAACACCATCTGAGGGTCTATTGTCTGTTCTGAGTTCATAATTATCCCCATTATACAAAAGATCTGTATGCAGTCTAATCCAACTATCCGAAGAAGTCATCCCAGGTGGCAACGCATAAGATGACCATGTTTTGTCTCC
>CAZYXM010000051.1:0-4749 GCA_964651205.1 Candidatus Woesearchaeota archaeon | reverse complement strand
AGTAATTCACCATGTAACCCCCCCAGGAGATATCATTGTCCCCTGCGCTAACAATCGTCATCAATAAAAAAATAACAAATAGCCCTGTGAAACCAACCACTGCGAGTTTACCTCTTTTAAACACCATATAAAATCCATTAAAAAAAACTATTTAAAACTTCCTTAGTAGAAAGATAATTTTTATTAATTGCCCCCCTTCCTTCTGAAATATTTTTGAATTATTCTTTTCTTTTCCTTCTTTATTCCAGCTATTTTTCTAATCTTGTGCATTATTGTTATTAATATAATTAATAAAATAATGAAAAACCAAAGAAGTGCTTTTTCAAAAAATGTTAATGTTTGGAAGAATCTAAAAATCCCTCTTGGGGCTCTTTTTGGACATATTTTTGGGCAAGGCCCCCCGCAATCAACCCCCTCTTCCCCTTGATTTTGTATTCCATCTGAACAAGTTGGGCAAGGTTCACAAGGCCCCCCGCAATCAACTAAGATTTCACAGGAATTATCATGGCAGTTCTTTATTTTATCATTACAATTAGGGTTTATTGTAAAGAAGCATGACTGCATAGACTCTGAGGGGCTTATGGATTTTATACAGTCATTAAAGTCAATGCAAGTCCTTATCTGAAATCCGCATTTATCACCATGGTATCCCTGTTCATCACATTGCTGTTTTATCATTCGATAATCTTCACCAGAAAGAAGCCCAATATTAAGAGACTCTTCAGCATTTTGGCACATTGCCCAGGATTCACAAGCAAGATTTGGGTAACAAATTGGGCCACCCCCACCACCTCCTCCCCCACCTCCTGTTGAAACAGGGCAAGCATTGGTGTTCACATTTAAAGTCCATGTTATAGAATCATTTAAAACACCGTCTGTGATTTCTGCCTTAACTGTGGTTGTTGTTGAAACTCCACATCCAAATGAATAGGTAAATGTATCAACAGAACTTCCAGAATCATACTCATTTAACACCCCTCCTACAAACCAATAGGTATCGGGGATAGTACCATCTGGGTCGTATTTTGTTATATTCATATTTATACTGCCGTCTCTAGTAACAGTTAATGAAAGATTTTCTGGATAGTAATCTGTTATTGTTGGTGCTCTGTTTTCATTTGTTACAGTCAGACTAAAATTACTACATGTTTGAATGCTACTTCCGTCTTGGTCGCATAAACTAATATTTTGGTGGATATTATCTATCCTGTTATCTGTTGCGCAGACAGTTATATTATGAACACCTATCTGAGAAGAGTTTGCTACGAGATACATATTTCCTGTTTGGCTAATACCAAATAGATTTTCTCCTTCAAATGAGATGCTGAAATTTAAATTTCCATCATCTTGGTTTCCATCTTCTGTGTCTGTTACAAAAACAGTTTTATTGAATATTGAATTGTCTCCAGTTAACCAAACTGTTTGAACGCCAATCAGGGGGATTACGGGGGGATTATTTATCTCTATAACTGTAATGCTAACTGGGCGGGAATCAGAATATACTCCGTCATCTACACTTACGGTTGCTGGATAAACCCCTATCCTTGATTTTCCTAGGATACCTGAATAAATTTCAGAGACAAGATTGTAGATGTCTGTATACAAAAAAGGCCGTATATAAAAAGGTGATCTTGGGTTTATATTTACATTTTGCGTGTCTCCATCAAAGTCGTAGCTAGTCATGTATTCTTTTAGTGCTTCATTTTCGCACACATACATTTCTTCTGAAATATTTTCTATTATGGGTGCTGTGTTTGGAACATCAATCGTAAAAAATACTTCCCCCTCTCTTACTTGATTGTTTACATCTGATGCAAGTATTGTTAATCTGTTTAAACCTTGAGAGGCATTTAGAGATAAAGTTATGTTATTTGAACTAGGACTATCAAGGGGTATTTCCCCCGTTTCTGTTGAATCTTCTAGTATATTCCAAAGTTCATAATTCCAAGAGTCTAAAAGAGAATTTGAAGAAGCATTTACAAGAATAGTATAATTCGGATCTGTTAACAAAAATGAATATGTTGTATTTTCTGGACTGTGTATTAAAATGTTTTGTGGATTAAAGGTCATACTTAACGAGCCTTGGTAGTCTTCTAATGCTAATGCTAAGCTGGACAAAAATAACATTACTAAGATGAAATAAACATTTGCAAACCTCTTTTTTTTCATAATTCTCCTAATCTTTTGAGAGACTAAGTAACAAGACTAAATTTAATCCTATCACCCCCCCCCTATATAAATAGAGTGTAGTTTGTTTTATAAATTTTCGTGTTGGAAAGGAAAACTTACTCAGGGGGCTGTTTGGGGTGGTGGCAGACAATGCTCTGAAATTTGATAGGACTTGGAAGCATTAGAAATTTATTTTCTTGTCCAAATTATTTTTTTAACTACTTCATAAGAAACAATCAAAGCAAATAAGACAAGCACAAGAGAAATAACCACAAGAGGGATATTCCCATTTGCCAAATAACCTGTTGAACCAAAGGTCTGATAAATCAAAGCCGCGAGTGTTGTAATAATCATGAAGATTCCAGGAATTAATGTGTACCATCGGGGTTTCTTTAATTCAACAAGATAGGCAGTAATTGCAAGTAGAACAACAGCAGCAATCAATTGATTAGAACTTCCAAATAATTTCCATAAAGTTGCATAAGAATTTGTAATAGCAAGGAGATAGGCAGGAATTAGAATCAATAAAGTTAATAAAAATTTATTATTATATTTTATTTTAGGCAATGCTTCAGATGAAATCATTCTGCCAATTCTTGTTGATGTATCTAAAGATGTTAAAATAAAAGTATTAACAATCAAAGAAGCAATTAAAATTAATAATTTAGGATTCATGAATTTGAAAACCTGTCCAACAATATTTGCAAACCCCTGACTAAATGCTACAATCCACCCCGCCGAGAAAGCATTTTGAAAAAAGTTTATATCCCCCCCAATCGGTGTAGTCCATTTCAGCCCTGCTGAAATGAAAATCACAACCAACACAGCAACCAAAGCCTCAGCCAACATCCCCCCAACCCCCACAAACCGCCCTTCTTTTTCTTTGGATAATTGTTTCGATGTTGTTCCAGATGAAACCAAAGAATGAAAACCAGACACAGCACCACAAGCAACAGTAATAAACAAAATCGGCCAGACAGGAAAGCTAGAGATTTTAACTGCAGGGGCATTGATAACAGGAGAAGCAATAAAGACAGAGACCAAGCCAAGTAATAAAAATAAAAATAATCCAATGGAACTTATGTAATCCCGAGGCTGAAGAACTATCCAAACAGGAATTAAAGAGACAATTAATGCATAAATAAAAAGAACTGAAATCCAAAAAATCTGTGCAGTTTCAGCTGAAAAAGGTAATGATAGCGGAAATGTAATCCCAAGAAAAATAAAAAACACTACAAGCAAAACCGCGATGACACTTGCAGGAAATATTTTTGTTTTTAACTTATAGACACCCAAACCAAGTAGAAGAGCTGTGAAGGTTATCCCAAAAAAAGGAATTACTAATTGTGGAACTTCGACGAGAGATTGCGCAGCACTAACAGAGAACACAGTAATAATTAACATCAAAGCAAACCAGAGCAAAGCAGAAAAAACATAAAATGTTCTTTTGCCTGTAATCTTCTGAGAAACTTTTGCAATTCCTTCCCCCTTATGACGAACAGATAAGATCAAAGATAAATAATCATGGATAGCCCCGATAAAAACACTTCCAATCAGAATCCACAAGGTAACAAAAAGCCAGCCAAAATACGAAACAGCGAGGATTGGCCCAATGATGGGCCCAGCACCGGCAATAGAGGCAAAGTGGTGTCCAAATAAAAAGAATTTATTACTCGGTTTGTAGTCAATACTCTTTGAGTAAATTTTCGCAGGTGTTTTTTTCCTATCAAGAGGTTTAACTAGTTTTTTCTCTATGTAACGCGAATAAATAAAGTAGCCACCAAGAAGCCAGACTATCACCCCTAAAAGAAGAACAGCGCTATTCATATGAAATCAAGGACAGTTTTGTTTTTAAGGTTTTCTCAAGGGGATTTTTTACTTATTTTGAGAGACGAAAAACTGCAAGAAGTTTTATAAAAAATCTCCCATAATATAAACCATGAAAAGAACAAGCCAATTAGTCTTATTAGTCTTTTTATTGTCTTTGACATTCACTTCAGCAATCACAGGTAGCATTGGAAATGCTAAAATGACTCTAAATGCAAAACAAGGTGATATAATTAATAAGACAATACTTGTCAGGAATGTAAATCAGGTCCCAGTAGATGTAGATTTTTCAGTTTCAGGAGATTTAGCAGAATATGTAAAAATTCTAGATTCGAAGTTCACACTTCAACCCCAAGAAGAAAAGAAAGCAAGAATTGAAATTCAAGTTGCAAAATCTGGGAAAACAGAGACATTAATCCACATAAAATTCACTCCAGAAGATGGAATTATGGCAGATGTTGTTGCTAAATTTGGAACCACGATTGTCCCAGCAGGAAGTTCAATAACAGCATATGACAGATGGTTCTGTACAGATTATAGCCCAGACCAAATAACAGAAACTTGGGAAGCACAAAGTGGAGAATGTGGAATAACTAAATCATATTCAATAGGGGTCACACCGTATTAAAATGGTAAATAAAATGTTATTGGTTTTCATGTTTGCATTGGTCTTGCAAATTAGTCTTGCCAGTGCAGCTTGCGGGATCCCTTCTTATCCAGATTCACATCAATATCAATATTCTACACCATTGT
>CAZYXM010000050.1:0-4765 GCA_964651205.1 Candidatus Woesearchaeota archaeon | reverse complement strand
TTTTTTAAATGGTTCTGCAATAATCTCAACAATATCATTCTTCTCAATTTTTACATCTGCTGTGGCTGGTTCTACCATTGGTTTTAGTTCTGAATAAGAAACTCTCCTTGGGATTATTCCTTTCACATAAGGTAGATTAAAAACTGCTTCTTCTGCATTTTCTCTATCAAGAGCTTCTAAGAAAACATAACCTCTTAATCCGTGCGGACGAGCAATTGCATAAACTTGTAATTCTTTTACTTTCACCCTCCCTGAAATTAATTCAACTGCACGCTCTTCCTTGTTTGTTGTAACTTTCACGACAAAAATAATTGAATCTTCTGGAATTTCTTCCTTTGGTTCTTCAACTTCTTCTTTTGGTTTCTCTTTTTCCTCTTCTACTTCTTCAACATTATGTTCAGCAACAGATTTGATTTTTGGAGCTTCTTCAGACTCCAGAGTAAGATCTTTGTTTTCTTCTAGATAATCAAATTCGTCTTCAAAGCCTAATGCCATTTTTGCTCCAGCTAATCCTTAAAAAATTAAGAATTAGTTAATATTTCTTGTTTTGAATGGTTTATAAAGTTTTGTTTTTAGTAAACTAACTTCATAATAAGGCTGATTAAGAACCCCAGAGCCCCTATAATCAAAAGACCGACTGCTGTAACCTTTGAGATTAACTTGAATTCTTGCATTGATGGTTTTTTTAATAGACGCCAAACTCTTAAGTATTTATGATATTGCGAATCTAACCAGGATTTTATTTTCATGATTTTTTGAGGGGGAGGGGGTTTTTAAGTTTACTCCTCAAGAAATTCTATTCCTAATTCTTCAGACATTTCATCTCTTCTTGTTTCTTCAGGAGACTGCTTTTCACCAGAAATCTGGGAACTGTGAACACCAGTGATAACAACCATTACTTTTATTGAGCCTTCTAAATCTTTAGCTATTTGAGCGCCTGAAATTAACTTTGCTTCCGGAGACAGAGATTCTCCGATTTTTTCTACAACCTGTTTGTACTCATCAAGAGAAAGGTCGTGGCCACCCAAAACATTAACTAATGCTCCTGTTGCATTTGAAATATCTACTTCTAATAATGGATTATTTAGTGCCTTGTCCACTGCTTCTAGTGCTCTATTGTTTGAATCTGATTCTCCTACGCCAATTAAAGAGACCCCCCCATTTACCATTACGGTTTTTATATCTGCAAAATCTAGATTTACTAGACCAGAACGAGTGACTAGTTCTGTAATTCCTTTTACTGCATTTGTCAAAACTTCGTCTGCTACCTTAAATGCGGTTGGCAAGGGTAAGTCTGGCGCTAGGTCTAGAAGTTTATCATTTGGGATTACTATTAATGTGTCTACAATTGATTCCATCCTTTCTAATGCTTCCATTGCGTTTTCAATTCTCTTTTTTCCTTCGACGGTGAAGGGCAATGTTACTACGCCAATTGTTAATGCGCCTTGTTTTTTTGCGATTTCTGCTACAACGGGTGCTGCCCCAGACCCAGTACCACCCCCTAAACCGCAAGTTACAAAAACCATGTCAGAACCTTCTAGTGCTTTTTTTATTTCAGGTGCTTGTTCTTTTGCTGCTTCTGTTCCTATTCTTGGATTTGAACCGGCCCCAAGCCCACGAGAAATTTCTCTACCAATTAAAATTTTTCTGTCCGCATTAGAGTATAACAAATCTTGTGCATCTGTGTTAATTGCAATAATCTGGCCACCTTTTATTCCAACTTCACGCATTCTAGACACAGTATTACCCCCTGCACCCCCAACCCCTATCACCTTTATACGTGCAGATTGTTGTTTTAGTAATTCTTCTAACTCCCTGTCTATTTCAGAATTAGCATCATTGCGCACCTCTTGAAATTCATTTAAAGCCATGATTATAAAGATAATAAATAGTTTATAAGGATTGTTGGGGTTTAGTATTATATTTTTACTTGTTCTGTTTCTCTGTAGCTACTTCTTTCTTGTCCTCGACCACTTTTGCAGAAACCTTTAAACCGACCATGTCTTCGAATTGCTTTGAAAATAACTCAACAAACTTATCAAATCCTTTTGGAGTTTCAAAAGTTATGGTATTATCATTAACTTGAAATGGAAATTTTTTTCTAAAGAAAAAATCTTGCAAGGCATTAATCTTCTCACTCCTTTCGCTTATCTTTTTATTTATCTTGTAATCATAAACTACTATTTTTCCTGCTAATGGGTTATTGAAATCAACTAAAACTCTCCCACCTGAAACAGAGATTACCTTTACTAACTGATTATCTATGTTGAAAGACATGCCCCTTTGTGGTTGGATTTTTTGTTCATGAAATGCTTTTACTGGAACCATCCGGATTAATTTTGTATCCCTTAGACCAAATGATTTTTCAGGAGAAATTTCAACTGTATAATCTGTTTCTGTTTCTTTATTTTCAAGGTCTTCTTCTAAACCAGGGAGCAACATTTTGAAACCGGTACAAATTTGGTAGGGTTTTATGTCCTTAATATCCAATCCGTGTTTTTTTGCAACTTCTTCACTAGTTGTATCAAATATCTCTCCACCCTTTACTCTAGCTGTAAAATCTATCTCAATAAAATCCTTTTTCTTTATTTTTTCCTTTGCCATGTTTTTGATTGTTAAATTGGGTTTTTAAGTTTGTTGCTGCAAAGATTTATAAATGAAATTATTTTCCAGTTGATATGGCTCTAAAAGTTATTAATGCAAGTGAATTGAGAGTTGGGACTTGTGTAACAGTTGAAGGAGACCACTATACTGTAAAGAGTCTTGATATTTCTAAGACTGGAAAGCATGGGCATGCAAAAGTTAGGTTTGAAGCTGTCTCTCTAACAGGACTGAAAAAGAAAGTTATGGTCGTCCCAGGGCATGAAAGATTTGAAGTGCCAATGATTGAAAAAAGGAAGGCACAAGTTCTAGCATTAGCAGGTGAAAATGCGAGTGTTATGGATGGGGAAAGTTTTGAAAATTTTGAATTAGAAATTCCAGAAGACCTAAAGGGGCAGATTTTAGAAGGTGTGACTGTTGAATACTGGGATGTTGAAGGAACAAAATTCATTAAGAGGACATTATAATGGGGACGAAGATACTTGCAGCACAAAATAGGATGTTTAAGAATGCTTTTGTTTGTAAGGAATGCAAGCACAAAATTAGGGTAGAGCCTGTGAAAATTTTACAAGGAAAAGCCAAATGTAGAAAGTGTGGTGGCAGAGCGTTTAGAGCTGTAAAAAAGAAGTAAGGTTTAAAAGCGTTTTTCTCATTGGATAATCATGGTGAGTTTTATTGTATATGACTTGGGGTTTTTAGTCTTGTTTTTGTTGTTTGTGGTTTTGTTTTTATATAAAAATAAGAAGAATACATCAAGAGAGGGGATTATGTTTATGTACAAAAGTCAGAAGGGTGTTAAAACTTTTGATAAGATTGCAAAAAAATATTCTAAACTTTGGAATTCTTTGAGATACCCGATTATTTTTCTGGGATATATATTAATGGCTTCTGTTTTGTATTTATTTGGACAAGCAGTTTATATTTATCTTAGACATCCAGAAATTACAGAAGTTATTAAAGCGCCGCCGATAATGCCTTTAATTCCTTACTTTACACAAATATTTAATCTAGAAAGCATATTCCCCAACTTTTATTTTATCTATTTTTTAATTGCCATTGCTGTTATTGCTATTGTTCATGAGGGGATGCATGGAATCTATATGAGGATGTTTAATGTTAAAATTAAATCGACAGGCCTGTTATTTCTTGGACCGTTGCTTGGAGCATTTGTAGAACAAGATGATAAAGATTTTATGAAAAAGTCAAAGATACAGCAGATGGTGGTTTTGGGGGCGGGGGTTTTTGGGAATGTTATCTTTGCCCTATTATTTTTCTTCTTAATGGTCGGGTTTTTTAATGTTGGTTATGCGGAATCAGGTTACATATATAATACATATGCATATTCTATTCTCCCCGCCTCGATGATTACTAGCTTGGGAGCGACGACGAACAATCTTACAGAAGTTTTTGCAAATAATAAAACTTATTTTGTCGACGATGTTTTGAAGGTTCAATTTGAAAGAAATTTAACACATATTGTATTGTATGAAGACAGTCCTGCGTTGGAGAGTCATTTGGATGGAATAATCACCCAGATTGATGACATAAAAATAAGAAACCAACGAGAATTACAAGAATTTCTGCAGAATAAAAATCCTGGAGACATGATTTCTGTTAGAACATTTAACCCTGGTGAAGAAACTTATTCAGAAGTTAATTTAACATTGGCAACCCATCCCGCAGATAAAGACAAGGCATTTATTGGTGTCGGAAGTGTTCTAAGTCGGCCTTCTGGTAGATTATTGGGTGTTCTAATTTTTTCAATCACAAAATACAAAAATGAAACAACATTTTATCAAGAAAAGTTTTCTGGAGCAGGGTTTATTTATGATTTGCTTTGGTGGGTTGCTATGATCAATTTGCTTGTTGCAATTTTTAATATGTTGCCTGCGGGAATCTTCGACGGGGGGAGATTCTTTTACTTAACTATCCTTGGTTTGACTGGTTCAGAAAAAATTGCAAAGAAAAGTTCCAAGTTAGTCACTTATTTTATTTTACTTTTGGTATTGTTATTGCTAATCTCTTGGTTGATTGCACTTTAATTTTTACCGACGGCAAATTAGTATTGTTCTTTTAAAAAGTTTTTACTTTTAAAAAGTTTTAGAAAAGTATTTAAACAAGTTTATCTTAAGAAATACAACTAAAAGGGGTGTAAAACAATATG
>CAZYXM010000049.1:0-4821 GCA_964651205.1 Candidatus Woesearchaeota archaeon | reverse complement strand
AAACATACTATGTCTATAATGAACCTATGAGATATTGGGAAGAAAGGCAATGTTATGACTACGCCCCCCACAACGCGGTTTTTTACTCTAAGTGCCCTTAGTTCCTAGGGGTTTGTCTTCTCTGATGAGTAAACCCAAACCTTTATAAAAGATTTTTCTATTGGGTTTTTATGGAAGAAACAGAACAAACAGAAGCTGCTCCTGAAACAGAAGCTGCTCCTGAAAAAGAAGCTCCGACTGAGGAAGCTGCTCCTGCTACAGAAACTGCAGAAGAAGCTCCGACTGAGGAAGCTGCTCCTGCTGAAGAATCAGCAGATTAAGCACAAACAAAAAGAATTTTTTTTTGATTTTAAATACGCGCCCGCGCGGGCAAATGCGGGCTATTTTTTTATTAGTCATCTTGAAAAGTTGTTATGCTTAGCAAACCCAAACCCTTAAAAACCGCCCACCTCTAAAAAAAACATGTTAAACACACAGAGTTATCGGCATAATTAGGAAGAAGAACCCTAGTTTAAACTCCAAGAAAACTTCTCAAAACCTTTTTATACCTTCAAGCTTAAATAAACTTAAGACACAAGTGGAGCTTGACAATCTCAAGGGAACTTTGAGTGTCAAGAAAACCAGTAGGTTGTCTTACAATGGTGGATGTAGTTTAGTGGCAGAACGTGCGGTTGTGGTCCGCATGGCCCGAGTTCGATTCTCGGCTTCCACCCTTGAAGAGGTAAAATGGTAAAAAATATCCTATTCATTTGCAAATACAATAGATTTAGAAGTAGAATTGCTGAAGATTACTTTAAAAGAAATTGCAAAGACAAAAAAATCAAAGTTAAAAGCAGGGGGATAATCAAGGGAGATTATCCCTTAGACAAAGAAGAAGTTTTTGTTGCAAGACAATTAGGGATAAGATTGGTAGGAAAACCAAAAACATTAGATATTCCTGTTTTGAATTGGGCAGATAAAATAATTATCGTAGCAGATAATGTCCCAACAGACATTTTCAAAAAATCACAAATAAAAAAAGTAGAACAATGGAAAATAAAAGACATAAGCTCAAGAGACAATAGAAAAGTAATAAAACAAAGAATTCTTCTAATAACTAAACAAGTGGATAGATTTATACAGAGACTAAAATGGAAACAATAAAAGGATTTAAAGATTATACTGGAGAAGACGCAACAAAAAGAGAGGTCATCAGAGAAGTTGTAAAAAACATATTTGAGAGATATGGATTTGAACCAGCAGAGACCCCAGTTGTTGAATCAGAAGAATTTGTCACCGGTGAAAATAAAAAAGACGAAGCAGTTTCAGACATATTTAGATTACAAGATAAAGGAAACAGAAAGCTCGCATTAAGGTATGAATTCACATTTCAATTAAAAAGATTAATGCAAAACAAGAAACTTCCTTACAAAAGATTTCAAATCGGGCCTGTTTTCAGAGACGAGCCAGTTTCAGGGAATAGAACAAGGCAGTTTGTAACCTGTGAAGCAGACATCGTCGGTGTTGGAAAAAAAGACAGGGCAGAAGTTTTAGCAATAATAAAAGAAATACTTGATAGATTAAAAATAAAGGCAACAATTTATCTTAATAGCAGAAGATTGCTAAATGAAATTATCAGAGAACTGAATATTGCAGAAAAAGACAGGGAGCAAGTAATAAGAGAATTAGATAAACTAGACAAACTTCCAAGAAAACAAGTTCAAGAAAATCTAAAAAGATATAATGCCCAAGGAATATTAAACATCTTATCAAAAGAAGAATCATACTTCAAAAAATATGGCTCATATTCAGATATCGAAGAATTAGAAAAATTCTGCGAATACTACGGCCTCAAATTTGAATTTACCCCAAGTCTAGCAAGGGGATTGTCTTATTACAATGGGATTGTTTTTGAGATAAAGACAGACAAAATAAGGGAAACGGTTTTTGGGGGTGGCGAGTACATGTTTAATAACATTCAATCAATGGGATTTGGGGCTAGCATTGAAAGACTATCTACTGTCACGAATATTTTAGTAAAACTAGAAAGATACCTTGTGGTTTCATTAAACAAAGACAAGGAAGCAATACAATTAGCACAATCAATGAGAAAAAAAGGAAAATCAGTTTCAATCTTTTTTGGTAAACCAACAAAAGCTCTAGAATATGCAAACTCAAATAATATTTCAAGAGTTATTTTTATAGGAGAAAAAGAAGTAAAAGCAAGAAAGTTTTTAATCAAAGACATGAAAACAGGAAGACAAAAATTAGTAACGAAAATACAATTAGTTAAGACTCTTGATTAACTTCTCTTTCTTGATTTTCTTTAATCTCTACAATATCCTTTTCAAGACATTCTATATCTTCGTAAATTTTTTCCAACAGTATATAAACTTCATCAAAATGTTTTTCTTGCCTTAACCAAAGTTTTTCATTATTTGCTAAATGCAACACAGGAACAAACGATGCAAGTTTCTCTTCTTTAGTCGGCGCGAGTTCTGAAAAGGTCATGTGCACTCTGTCTGGTTGTGCTATGTGCGTCTGGAGTCTTGCAAAAACCTCTTTAATTCTATCCTTTAAAGGCACCCGCGTTCTCTTTGGCATGACGACTAATGCAGATTTTTCAGCTTGCCTTACTTTAATGTCTTTTCTAATTCTCCTATTTTCTGTTTCTATTGCTTGATTTAGTGCAGACATTAATTCATTTAATGTGACTTTTTTAAAACGAGGCATGGGAGATCTTGGAGTCAAAATAGGCAGTTCATCTTCATCAATTTCAATTCTCTCAGGTTCATATCTTTTTCCTTCTCGCTTACCGTAAAGTGCGTCATCAAGTTCTTGTAAATATCTGCTAGACAAAAATTCTGATTTTAGTCTTAATAATAGGGCACAAGCATGTAGGACTTTAGAAGAGACAAGAAAATTCGCTTCTTCCATTTCTTGCACAACAATTACATATTTATCTGCTAGAACGCCAAGATCAATATTCCAGGGGTCAAGTTGTTCAGTTTTTACAAGATCATAAATTACTGCTTGCCAACTGACCTCATTTCCAGTAATTAAATCATAAAACTGGTTTTGATTAATTTTATTATTCTGCCCTCTGTTAATCTCTGCTTCATTTTCATTTGGTCCAGGAGAAGAACTACCAGTAATCACATCTTCTATATCCATCTTGTTTAAAGATAAGGTTTATTAATAAATCTATCCTACATAAACTGTAGAATCTTGGACTATGCACACGAAATACAGGTTGTCACTACTAAATTACAACACCACCGAAAGGTTTAAATACTTCTTAGTTTTGTAATAATTATCACCTCTTTTTTCCCAGAAGGGGCGAGTAGGGCACTCTTTTTGAACGCTCTATAAGCCCTTTCCAGGGTTATTCTAAACCCTTATAACTCCAAAAGTTATAAATATCGGAAAACAGAAGTGATATGAAAAAAGAGTATCCAAAATATTCTAAAGGTTCGACGGCAGAACTTGAAACAAAGCTAAAGAAGAACGACACGAAGATATTTTATGACTTCATGACTTTCGTTTCAAGTGGTGCTGGGAAATTAAAACAGAACGATAGAAGAAAGGATATTCTTCAAATTTATGATGTCTTTGAAAAACCCTTTGACGATTGGGTTTTCGAGGATGTAGTTTCTTTCTGTGCTTTACTCCGAGAAGATAGCCGAGCAGTCTGGACTAAGAAAGGAATTCTGACAACTCTAAGTATTTTTATTAAGTGGAGATTTGAAGACTGGTCTGCTAAGCTTAAGAATTTAGATGTAGTTAAAAAATTACAGAAACAACTTCAACCGGATAATTCTAAAAGATATAATGCAGAAACAATGCTCACACCTGAAGAGATCGACAAGTTAATTCGTGGTGCTGATAGATTAATGCAGAAACTTTGGATTGCTATGGCGGGAGAAGCAGGAATCCCCTATGCTGTTCAGAGTTCTCTAAGATGGTCTGATGTAAAGATTGACGACCCACAAGACAACATCACAACCTTAACATACCTGAGGCAGAAGAACAAAGAAAAGTTTGTTTTCCCATTAGGAAAGGTCACAACTTATTATTTGAAACAATGGAAACAAGAATATTCTTTTCCAAATAGAAAAAAGGACGATTTAATATTTCCTAGCCCAATCAATCGAGAGAAACCAATAACTCAACCAAGTATTCACACCATTCTTAATACAGCATCTAAGAAATCTGGTTTAAAGAAACATCTTTATCAATATCTCATTAGACATTCAGTTTTATCAAAGAGTTATGCTCGTAATGGAATGACTGAGGAAGTTCACAGAAAACTTTATGGTCATAAGCCAGGAAGCTCTATGACAAAAACCTCCTCGCATCAAGGGGAAGCAGAAACTTTAAAGAAAGCTTGGGAGTTATTGCATAAGGTCGAACCTTTGACAAAAGCAGAGAAAAACCAGATTGAAGAACTAAAGAAAAAAATATCAACCATCGAAAAAACAACGCTTTTAGTCCTCTAACAAGTTGCCGAGTCGTTGGAACAAAATAACCCCAAGATACTCCGTGACTTGATCAAGAGGATGAATAATTAAACCAGACGGGCAGCATCTCTTCCCAAACTTTCTAAAACTCGTCTTTGAATTTCAAAGATTTCCCAAATGGAATCCTTTGTTTTAGGTTTGTATGCTCTAGCATTCATTTCTAATTTCATTTTCTTAAATTCTGGATAATCCATATATGGATAAATAACGCATCTTTTATATACTTTATGCACTGTAATGGGGCAAATAACGTATTGCGTTATTTGCATGTTCAACGAAATTTTTTGCTGATGCAAAAAACTCTACGCAAGATTAATTTTAG
>CAZYXM010000048.1:0-4910 GCA_964651205.1 Candidatus Woesearchaeota archaeon | reverse complement strand
AAAAAAATATGACAAAAAAGAAGGCTAAGAAAAAGGTTGCTAAAAAGAAACCTGTTAAGAAAAAAGCAGTGAAAAAGAAACCTGTTAAGAAAAAAAAGAAAAGATAAAAAAGTAAATTTATTTTTATTTTAATTTAACCTACACAGCGAGACATTGTCAATGAACTGTTAAAATTTAGGAAGTTATAAAAACTATTTCTATGACTATTTTGTATGGATGATAACTTAAAGAAAGTTCTAGAAAAAATGCACTATAGCATTGTCGGAGAAAACTCGGGCGTGCAAGTTTGTTTGTGGACAAAAAAATCATTGCAGGGCAAGGGGGGGTGTTGGAAAGAAAAGTTTTATGGTGTTTCTTCTGCTAGTTGTTGTCAGTTTTCTCCTTGTGTTATGAATTGTGAGAACCAATGCTTACACTGTTGGAGACCAATTGAATTAAATCGGGGGATTGAATTAGGGGAAATGGGGGATGTTAAAAAACTTCTTGATAAAATTATAGAAAAAAGAAAGAGTTTGTTAATGGGTCTTAAGGGTAATGCGGAAGTTGATAAGAAAGATTTTGAAGAGGCTTTGGTTCCAAAATTATTTACTTTCTCATTGAGTGGTGAACCGACACTTTATTTAAAACTTCCAGAGATGGTAAAAGAAATTAGGGGGAGGGGGGCGGTTTCTTTTATTGTGACAAATGGGCAGAATCCAGATATGATTAAAAAGTTAGAAAGAAAAGAGGCCTTGCCCACACAATTAACATTGTCGACAAATGCTCCTAATGAAAAGCTTTTCAAGATTTGGCATCGCTCTTTAAGAAAAGATTCTTGGGAAAGATTCAATAAAACCATGGAGATAATTAAAAATCTCAAGGGCAAATGCCGTCGTGTGATTCGGTTGACTCTTGTGAAAAAAGGAACAGAGGATTCTAAGTATAAAAATCTCACAAACATGTCTGATGAAAATGTTTCTGAATATGTTTCAGTAATTAAAGAAGCTCAGCCTGATTTTGTTCATGTTAAGGGCTTTAAGAGTGTTGGATATGCGAGAGAAAGATTTGGTTATGATAAAATGCCTTGGTTTTCTGAGGTTCAAGATTATGCTAACAAAATTCTGAAGGAATTAAAAAAGTTCGACGAGAACTGGAAAGTTCTCGGAGAAGATGAATATCCTGCAGTTGTTTTGCTTGGCAAGAATAAAAAGATGATGAAGATTAAGGCCTAATTGGTTTTCCCTCTCTGTCTATAAATCTAATATTCAAACCAGAAACCTTTACATCGTCGGCACATTTTGGAATGCTATCTAACTATCTCTGTTCAAGCTCTTGTCTTCTTTCTGCTTCTCCTCTTGCTTGCTCTTGTGTTCTCCAAGATTCGAAGATATAATTGAATACAAAGCCCACACAGTCCCCGATAGAATTTAAGAAACCGCCACTCTACCTTGGTTTCCCTCCGGCAAGATAGATTAAATCTGCCTCGTACTGCTTCTCTCGTTCTGCCATTTGTCTGGCCATCTTCTAGAGAAACACAACACCATCTTTTGTGAGTGCTGTGAATCTGACACCGACTGGAACAGATAGTAATGCTGAGATAAGTGCCATGTGTTGTTTTCCATTTCCAGAGGCAATAGATAATGCAACTTCTGCCCCAAATCCAGAATCTAAATCTATTTTTGGTTTAAGTTTTTCAAGAAGTTCTTTTTTTAACATTGCAAGGGGTTTGTCTAAGTCAACTTCTACAAAATCAAATGGAATTCCTTGAACAATAAAATTTTTCGCAAAGTCTCCTCCAACAATGGTGATTTTTTCCCATTCCCCCCTTTTTATGAGACCAGAAACCTGACCCCAAGTCCCCTTTCCAGAAGATAATAAAGCTACTAGTTGTGTCATATCTCTATTCTTAATCGAAAGTTTATAAGTATTTATATAGCGAGATAGATAGTTTTATAAAGCTAAAATCTGATGATAAAACATCCGCTGGGACTACTCTTTGAGTAGGAGGATGCTAATCACGATTTGTGACTAGAATAATTCTCAGTGGTTTATGCAAAATGGTAAAAGAAGAAGTTAAGAAAATAGATAAAGAACAAGAATCTAGTGAAACTGTTGAGACAGTTATTAAAGCCTATAAGATTGATGAAGCAATTGCCGAATTAAGGAAAGATAAAAAGAGAAAATTTGCACAGACTATTGATTTGATTATAAACCTACAGAAATTTGATCCAAGAAAAGAACAATTAAACAAGGTAATTTCTGTGCCACACCCCTCTGCAAAAAAAGTTTGTGCTATTTTAACAAGAAAAACAGAGGTTGTGGATTCAATTACCGAGTCTGATTTTGGAAAGTTTAAAACTCCAAGAGAATTAAAGAATTTTACAAGAAAATATGATGCTTTTATTGCTGTTGCAAGTTTAATGCCAAAGGTGGCTACTTCTTTCGGAAGAGTTCTTGGGCCTGCAGGTAAAATGCCTACACCCCAATCTGGGATAATTCCTGGGGACGATGATGCTTCTGTTAAAAAAATGGTTGAGAAGATTTCCAAGTCTATAAAAATAAGGACAAAGGAAAAAAGTATAAAGCTTGCCGTTGGGAAGGAGACAATGAATGATGAAGACTTAAAAGAAAATATTGGGTCTGTTTACAATTCTATAAAAGATTTATTGCCTAATAAAGCAGATAATATAAAAAATGTTCTTATAAAAATGACAATGACTAAACCATTAAAATTAAAGATTTAAAATGGCAAAGGAAAAACAGACGAAAAAAGCAAAGACGCATGTTTCAGAAAAGAAAAAGAAAATTGTGCAAGATCTAGTAGAGCTTATGAAACACAATACTGTGATGATTGTTTCTGTTAAGAGTTTGCCTGGTGCTCAATTTCAAAATTTGAAAAAAAGCCTTAGAGAAAAAGCCAAGATTTTGTTTAGTAAGAAAAGTTTGATTAAATTTGCATTGGAACATGCTGCTAATGATGAATTGAAAAAACTAGAAGATGCCATGGGTGCTAATTGTGTTTTGTTGTTCTCAGAACAAGATGCTTTTGAACTTTCTGCCTTCTTATCTGAAAACAAAATTCCCGCAAAAGCAAGAGAGGGGCAAATAGCTATTGAAGACATCGAGATTAAAGCAGGACCAACCGAATTAATGCCTGGTCCAGACATCTCTGCATTGTCTATAGTTGGATTAAAACCGAAAGTTGAAAATGGAAAGATTGCGATTATGCAAGACCATGTTGTAGTTAAGAAAGGTGAAGTGATAAATTCAAATGTGGCTGCAATTCTTGCTAAGCTTGATATAACTCCTTTTGAAATTGGGCTTGAGCCAGTGGCTGCGTTTACTGGTGGAAAGGTTTACCATAATATCAAAGTCAATAAGAAGGAAACATTAGAAACTTTAATGGAATTATATTCTAGGAGTCTTGCATTTTCTGTTTCACTTAATTTTGTGAATAAAGATTCGTTACCATTTATACTTGGGAAAGCTGTGAGTCACGAAAATGCACTTAATAGTTTCATTAAAGAGGATGCACCTTCTGAGAACAAGAGTGAATCACAACCCTTAGAAAAGGTTGACCAAAACACTGAAATGGGTGGAAATGAAAAAAAAGATAGCGGGGAAGAAGAGAGTGCAGAGGTGAAACCTGAAGAAGAAAAAGAAAATGATGTTCAAGAAGCTAAACCAAAAGGTGAGGCTTCTTAGATAAACAAAATGGAATACATATATGCGGCACTTTTGTTGCACAAAACTGGGCAAGAAGTTAATGAAGATAACTTGAAGAAAGTTATTTCTGCAACTGGAGCATCTGTAGATGAAAGCAAGATGAAAGTTCTTGTAGCTTCATTGAAAGATGTTAATATCGACGAGCAATTAGCAAATGCAGCTATTGCAGCGGCAGCACCAGCAGCTAGTGAGGCAAAAGAAGAGCCAAAAGAAGAAAAGAAAGAAGAGCCACAAGCTGAAGCAGCTGAGGGCTTGGCTTCATTATTCGGTTAAACAGTTTTCTGTTTAGTTGATGGTGGGGTCAGCTTAGTTAGTTAACTCTGCTATAAATTCTGAAGCCAAGATAGTTTTACCTGGCTTTGGGCGGATGATGGAGAAGATAGTTTTACTGGGACAAATTACGTTACTCAATATAAAATCCCAATCTTTTCCAAAGAGCAATTATCAAAAGTAAAAATGGTTTGCTCGAAGCGTTTTGCTCAGAATCGAAGTTCGATTCAAAAGATAAAGCCAATCTTCAATTGGCTACAACGCCCCCGCCCGGAATCGAACCGGGGAGCCCCGAAGGGCCTGGCTTTCAAGGCCAGTGCAATACCATTATGCGACAGAGGCAAATACACTTTCTTTAATGTAAGAAGGTTTTTAAATTTGATTAAACTTAAACAAAAATGCTAGAAAATATATTAAGAAGAGCTAGTTTGAAAGATGTTCTGATTGTGTTGGTTGGGGCTGTAGCTATAATCGGGGTGTGGCGGGGGGTTTGGAATCTCCTTGATAAGTTCTTACTAGTCAATCATTTTGTGTTGAGCCAAGCTGTTTCAATATTTATCGGCATCTTAATCCTTTGGTTATTATCTAAATATAAATAAGATGAAAAACAAAACACTTTTAATATCAGTAATCGCATTAATCTTAGTAATCGCATTTGCAGGAATAAAAATGACAGAAGGAAAGAATACAAAAATCTTGATTGAAACGACAGAAGGAAATTTTACAATTGAACTTTTTAGTGATAAGATGCCTGTAACTGCTGGAAACTTTGAAAAACTTGTTAAAGAAGGTTTTTACGACGGAATAATTTTCCATAGAGTTATCAGAGATTTTATGACTCAGGGTGGTGACCCAACAGGGACTGGAACTGGCGGACCAGGATACACAATAAAAGATGAATTTGTAGCAGGGATTTCTAATAGAAGAGGAACACT
>CAZYXM010000047.1:0-5414 GCA_964651205.1 Candidatus Woesearchaeota archaeon | reverse complement strand
AGGAAAGAAGACAAGCAAGAGATGCCCTGGGAACAACAAGACGAGAGAATAAAAAAATATTCCCCAAAAAGATAAATTTAAATATCTCTAAAACATTTATTTACTGAAAATGGGTGATGACTCTAACGCAAGTTTTTATCAAGGAGAGTATTCCTCACTTAATCCTGATTATGGCAACTTTGTTGGTTATCGCTTAGATGCTCCAAACATTGGGTTTCCTGGTTCTGCTCAAACAGCTAATCAATTGAATGAAACTGTTAATGCATTAAAGCAAGGTGTTAAATCTTTTGAAGTTACTATGGTTAGTCCAGAAGTTGCAGAACAAATACCTATGCAACACTTTCAAGAGATGAAGGCCCTGATGAAACTTTCTGGAGTTAAACCGAGTGTTCACGCACCAATATTAGACCCCGCAGGATTTGGGCAAAGGGGGTGGGATGGTGAGGAAGGAAGACAAGACACTGAAAGAAGATTCGAAGCAGTTTTAGAAAAAGCGCATGAACTAGATGCTGATGGAAATATTCCAGTAGTATTTCATTCAACAGGAGGTGTTCCAGGCCCAGAATATAGACCAGGTGATGAAGAAAAAGGAGAACATAGATTTAAGGAAAAACAAATAATCCTAATAAATAAAGAATCAAATCAAATGGTTCCAGTAAAAGAAGAAAGAAAATATTATCCAGAAGATTATCAAACACTAAAACCTGGAGAAGATTTAGAAAAACAAGGGCATTTATTAACTACCCAGAAACAAATTGATAGTGTCAATTTGAGTGATTGGGATCAAAAGCTTACTAATCTAGCTTTTTATAAAAAAGAAGCAGATGAAACATTAAGTAAAGCCGCAGAAGCAGGAGCATTTGATTTACTTCAAGGAAAAGAGAATATTCCAGAAGAAATAAAACAAAACGCAGGCAAGTATCTAGATCGTGCTGGATTATTTATAGAAAATGTTGATTTATCTTTTAGAGGAATGTTTGATAAAGCCTATGAATATGGAACAGAAAAGCAGAGAAAAAAATTAGCAGAAATGGCTAAACAATGGCAAGAAGAAGAGAGAAACGCAATTGGAAAAGAAGAAAACCCTTACAAAGCACAAATGGTGCATTCTACCTTTTTAGATAAGAGAATCTCAGAACTTAGGCAAGTGACAATGGGCATAAAAAAAGAGGGGGACAATTTTGTTCGTGACGAAAACCTTGCACCCCCAAAAATTTATGTCCCTGTAGAAGAATTTGCAATAGACAAATCAGCAAAAACTTTTGGAAATGTTGCCTGGAAAGGTTATAGTCAATGGGGAGACAAAGCACCAATTGTAGCAATAGAAAATATGTATCAGGGAATGGCTTTTTCAAAAGCAGAAGATATGAAAAAACTTGTAGGCCAAGCAAAAAAAGTCTTTATTGAAAATGCAAAATCAAAAGGATTATCGGGTAGTGAGGCTAAGAAAGCAGCAGACAAAGTTCTAGGAGTTACATGGGATGTTGGGCATCTTAATATGATGAAAAAAGCAGGATTCACAGACAGGGATGTAGTAAAAGAAACAGAAAAAATTGCAAAACTTGTAAAACATGTTCACCTAACTGATAATTTTGGTTACTCAGATTCTCATCTTGCACCAGGTATGGGGAATGTTCCATTTAAGAAAATCTTAGAAAAATTAGAAAAAGAAGGTCGCGTTCAAGAAATGAGAAAAATTGTAGAGGCCCCAGGGTTTGTTCAACATTTTAAAAAATCCCCCCACCCTTGGACACTCTCTGCTTTTGGTTCCCCAATTTCATCTGGCATGGGTGGAAGTTATTTTCAATCATCCCCAATAATGGGCAACTACAACGGCTTTCCGATGGCATATCTCCCAGAAAAACATTTTTCAACTTATGGTTCTGGATTCTCAAGTTTACCAGAAGAACTCGGGGGGCAGATTCCTGGAACGCAATCAAGGTTTTCAGGAGCACCGACAGCATAGTAAAACAAAACCAACATTTATAAAATAAGAATACTAAAGACAATAAGAAAAGATGGTGAAGAAAAAAGAGAAAAGCGAATCTGTAAAAGTAAGCACAATGCAAATCGCTTCTGAAAGAGAAATTGCATTAGATTTTGCTACAAAAGTTTACAAAGAATTTAATACAATGATTAAATCTATTGTCCTCTTCGGAAGCTCTGCTAAAAAAGTTTCTACTCCTGACTCAGATATTGATATCATCATTTTACTAGACGATGTTTCTATTTTGTGGGATGCAGAACTAATTGCACACTACAGAGAAAGAATTGGAGAGATAGTAAAAGAAAATCCATACAGGAAGTCCTTGCATATAAACACTGTTAAATTAACAACATGGTGGACTGACTTAACAAAAGGAGACCCGGTGATTATTAACATCTTGCGTTATGGAGAATCTTTAATAGATGCTGGAGGATTTTTTGAACCATTAAAGGTTTTATTAAAAGAAGGAAAGATTCGTTCAACACCAGAGGCAATCTACACATTATTACAAAGAGCACCAACACATATTTACAGAGCAAAAACTTCTCTTCTCGCAGCTGTAGATGGTTTATATTGGGCTGCTGTGGATTCTGCACATGCTGCATTGATTGCAGCAAATGTCATGCCCCCCTCCCCTGAACACATCCCCCAAATTCTCAGAGATAAATTCGTCAGAACAAAAATGTTAAAACAAAAACATGTTGATTTCTATATAGAAATACATTCTCTTGCAAAAGGCATTGTTCATGGAAAAAATCAAGAGATTTCTGGAAGAAAAATCGACGAACTCGGTCAGAAGGTAGATGAATTCATAAGAGTTATGGCTGAATTAGTTGATAAATTAATTGAAAAAAGAAATTAATTATTCCTTGGGTTTTTTAGCATTTTCTTCTTCTTCCTTTTTTTTCTGAATTGCTTTATATGCTAATTCTTGTAATCTTCCAACATATTGGGGTAATGTTTGCTGAGCAACTACTCCAGCTCTTTTTGATTCCATTCTATCTTTATATTTCTCCATAAATTCTCTTTCTTCTGTTGCGCTTAATGGTCCACCAACCTCTTCTTCTTTCTTTACTCTTGCTTCTCTCACTTCCTTTAGTAGGGCATTCCAACTCTTTTGGGCTTCTACTGCATATTGAACATTTTCTCCTATAAACCTTTGTGCACCACCATATACATTCAATGCATGTCCAGCTTGCCTCTCTCTTACTAACATCCTTCCTTGTAAGACTTCTTGAGCCATTGATTGCCAAACTACTTGATGTGTTTTATCTCCCACAGTGCTCAACATTTCTTCAAAATAAGCTCCTCTTTTTCCTTCATCTTGCAAGGCTTCACGAATTCCTTGAAAACCTTCAATAGCCTGTGCTACTATTTTATAATCATCATCCACGCCATCGTAAACAAATGTCGGCGAATTTTCTGCAAAAGATCTTGCAAGTGGTGCCTCTAAAACGCCTGCTAATCCTCTAGCATTTTTTACACTAAATTGGGATAATCTCCCATTAACTTCTCTAGAAAATCCCTTATGAGCAGAAGACAAGGTTTCACTATCCCAGGATTTTGCCTCTGAAAAATCAAGTATGTCTAAAAATCCTTCTAACCCTTCTTTTTGCTGAATATCCAATCCCCTTAAATTCTGAAATGCACCATAAACTTTCTCAAAATATTCCGGGCCCCATTGAGCATCAGGATTAGGCAAATCATATTTAAAATCTTTCAAGGTTGGTCTATGTATCTCTGTCATCTTAATTTCCTTAAAAAATCAATGTAAAAATACTTTATAAATCTTTCTATTATGTATTATCTTATAAGTAGTGACAGAATACCATAAACAACAACACAGAACCCTACTTCTTCAAAGATTTCCTAACTGGAGATGTCTTTGCTTGGTGTGCTGCTTGGGTTGTATGTTTCTGAGTTTTTGCAGCTTCTTTTTGTTTTTCCAAACCAGCTTCGACACTTGACTTTTCTTTTTCTTTAGTCTCTTCTTTTTCTTCCTTAGTTTCCTCTGGCTGTGCTGGTTTTTCTGTTGTCTTTTTCTTTGTTTTTTCTTTTAATGATTTTGTTCTTTTTTCTTCTTTTTGAATCATATATTTCCTTGCTTCTGGAATCTCAGCCAAACTAGCAAACACAACACCTTCAGAATCTTTGGTCACTTTAACCTTTATCTTTACAGGCGGCTTTTTAATTCCCCTAAACCAAACCTCATTATTTAAATGCCTATCAATTTTAATTTTCCGAACATCTCTGTCTTCAACTTTCATGTGTCTTACTAAAAATTTCTTAATTGCTCGAATTGCCTTGCTCGCTCTTCTATATCTCGGAACCTTCAAAAATTCTCTCCTTAATGGAATAACATACTCTCTTTCAAGAACAATCTTCTTCACTTTCTTATCTTTTTCCACAGATTTTTCAACAGCAGATTTTGATTTTTTCTCATCTTCTTTTTGAGTTTCTTTAACAAGATTGCCCCCCTGGTTTTGGCCAGGCTCTTCCACATGATTATCTTCTTCAACTTTCTGTTTTTTTGTTTCTAGTTTTTCTTCCGCCATTTTATCCTAGGTGTGGTTTCTTTAATTTTCTTGGTTTGATTTTAAGTTTCCTTGTTCTCCAGCTTCTCTTAACATGAGTCATTGCAGAAGGGTGTACCCTTTTTCCTTGGCCATATTTTCTTACAACAGCCCAGAAAGGAGCCCATTTTGTGTGCTTGCCTGCCTTATCTAAATGTCTTTTCTTTGATTTCCGAGCATGTTTTCTTGCCATCTTATTCTTTCTCTTCTTTGATATTTAATTCTTTAACAGAATCTATAGAAATTGAGTCTAAGAAATCTCTTCCCTTTTGTGTTAGTGCTCTTCCAAATTGCAACTTGTCTACTTTCTCAACAATCCCCGCTTTTTCTGCTTGCTGCAAAATAGTTCTAAGCATTTTTCCAGAAGCTTTTCTAAATCTTGCAGGTTTCACACCACGATTTTTTCTAGATCCATACCTTGTTCTTAGCTTCCCGACGCCAACCACCCCCCGAATATACAACTGCCTCAAAATACTTGCACTTCGCTTGTACCAAAAATCATCATCTTCAGGAACACGCATCTTTGCAACAGAGGTCCTCACAAAATCAGTCCATTCTGGTTTTTGCATCTCTGGTATTTTTTTAAGGGCTTCAGCTAAAGCTAAATTAAACTTCTCAGGATCTTTTGTAAATATTTCTTTACTCATTTTATGATTTCAATCGAGCGCATCTTTCGATGCTAAATTGTCCATAGGACTTTAACTCAAAATTACTCTGTGTTTTGGCTTTTTAAAGTTATTGTCTTGCCTTTCTCCACCAACGAAGAATAATTGTATGACCCACTAATTTGCCTGTAAAATGTGCGCCAAGAGTTTCCATTAATTTTTCTTTTATTTCTTCTGCTTCTTTTTTAT
>CAZYXM010000046.1:0-5588 GCA_964651205.1 Candidatus Woesearchaeota archaeon | reverse complement strand
AGTTGTTGCTCTGTCCTTCGGACAATTTGTCAAAACCTTCAGTTTTGAATGATCTGTAAAATGAAATAATCTGCCCCCTTAAAACAAGTGAGCCTCTGGCTCACGCTATATACTAACCTCACTTAAACATCTTTTCAACTTCTGTTTTCTTTAACTTCAAGAATTTATCGCAAACTTTTTTCAAATGATAAGAAAACTTATTTTCAAAACCAATATCTTCAACCTTTTTACCAATTTCCTGAACAGCATTAATTGCAGGAACAAAATCTCCGTCAGAAGAAACTAAAATAGCGGTGTCATAAGCATTATTGTAAGCCAACTTAACCATATCTACGGCAAGATGAATATCATCTTCTTTAACTTGATATTCTATTTTTCCATTAATTTTTACTTTTTGCATTCTACACAAAATTAATTTGAAATTAGGAATTCCTCTTAATTTCTCAAAAAATCTTTGCTGGGAACGATAGGCTTCAAAGTTTCTACTTATATCTAAAGGACAATTATAATAATAAACTCTTACCAGATTTCTATTTCCTACAATCTTTTTCAGAAATTTCTCAAAAGAAAAATGACCTGGTTTTTTGTCAGGACATAATTTTCCAGATAAATGATATAAGTTACTTCCGTCAATAAAAACAATTATCCTCTCTTTTTCTTTATCCATACTAAAATATAGGAAGAGTCTTAATAAAACTTTGGATGTAAAATATGAAAACCCAGGTTTGATGAAAACCAATCCTGGGGGGTATATGATTATATTAGTTATTTGGGGTTTTTATAGGTTTCGGAGGAGATTTTTTTGGATAACCTGCTTTAAGCATACAAATTATTAAAAACCCTTTTTGAACTTAAAGCTTATGGAAAAGAAGGAATTGTTTACATTGGCAAGAGAAAATGGGAGAGAGTTTGAAGGAGTAGAAGAATATCGGAACTTCTTGGAAGGACTTTTTAGAAAGGAGATGAACTTTCCAATAGTTATAGGGTACAAAGACTCTGATCCAAATAGTGGGAGAACGCAAGATTTAGTCCCTTTAAATGCAAAGACAAGACTTACGGTTTTAAATTATATTGAGGGATTGAAGGAACTCGAATCTGATGAGACACAGACTTATCATGGGGAAATTTTTTATAGTGGAATTGAAACAATGCATCGTTCGGAATTAGACACAGTATTGCTTAATGCAAGGGTGAGATATTCTGGACAGCAAGTCCCGAGTTTTGGCCTGAGAGTTTTTTTATCATCTGAAGAAATTGGTGCCAATTGTAAAACGGGTTATCATGCTACTTCGGAGATCAGTAAAACCACCCTTCAAGAAATATGTGCTCCCTTTGAGGGGCCAACAATAGGTCTTAGATAAAAATTAACCAGGACAAAATATAGTGCTCTTATTCCCCGACTAATTTGGCAACCTTGAAAAGCTTATTGGAGACTTCTTCTTGTCTATCTTTTGGAGTCCTAATGACCAAGATTACTTTTTCTACTCCAATAAATAGATCAATATCCAAGTTTTTATCCTTAAGGTTATATCTGCAATCCTCATGATCATAAATTGAAAAAGGTTTTTTCTTAGGTTCTTTAGTTTGAGAACTCTCAGTAATTAAGAAATATTCGAGATCAAATTTTGTTTCATCAAATCCCAAATTAATAAAGAACTTTGTGAGATTTTCTGTTAGCGTAGTGTCTTTTGTTAAAATATATTCGCTCATTTTTGGAGTCTTACTTATTGATCTGACTATTGATTTTTTCATTTTGTGATTCCCCACATATTTAAATCAGTAAATTTAGTTCCAATTTTATTATTTCTTTTTCTGCATCCTTCAAATTTAAATCCTGCCTTTTCAAAGACCCTATTCGATGCGGGATTATTGGAGCGGGTATCCCCCTGCACCCTATATAGTTTCAGTTTATTAAATCCGAATTTAACAACCTGTCTTATTGCCTCTGTTGCAATTCCCTGATTCCAAAATCTTTTTCCAAAATAGAATCCGATGTCATATCGACCTTTGTTTGGATTGGGGTTTTCTAAAACAATACTTCCTGCTATCTCCTCATCTACAAAAACTGTAAATGCAAAAAATTCATTTCTTTTCCATCCACGAATTGCATCTCTTACATCTTTTTTTATTCGACTTAATGGACATGGAAAAGGATAGCCACAAAGTTGTTCCAATACTTCAGGATCATTAATTAATTCCCTTAGCTTGTCGGCATCGGACATCTTCGGTTTTTTAATTTCAATTTTAATTTTAATTTTATAAATTTAATTTTAGTATTTTCTGTTAATGTTATTTTTCTATGAGTAATAAATTTTTCCAGCTTTTCATCAAGGATTTTCAACTCTTCTTCGGTTAATTTCTTACCCCACCATAGAATCAAATCAGACAAAATTACATTTTTCGCTTCTTTTTTATTAGGAAAGTTTAGATTAATATTAATATTTATTTTCTTCCAGAGTTTAACAGATGCTTCTCGTGACTCCTTTTTCGGGTTTGGTGGGGGAACAAAATTTCTGATTATTTTATCATATTCGGAATTTGGAGCCTGAGAAAGAATTATGATAATCGTTTTTTTATGAGATAATTTTTTTAGATGTTTTAAAAATTCATTGGAACACCAGGCGGCTATAATAATATCAAATTTTCTGGAGGTTCTATTTGCATAATCTTGTATTGATTCGTTTATAAATATTAAATTATCTTTTTTCTTTTCTTTATAGTGTTTTATTAATGCCTTGTCCGTATCAAGCGCTACAACACTTTTAGCAGTTTGGCATAGGGGAAAGGACAATCTCCCTATTCCCGCTCCAACGTCTAAAATATCTTTATCACTCAGATCTACCTGTTTTTCAATTGCTTTTAGTTCTTTTCTTTGAATATCATAATATTTCGATTCTATTTTTAGAAGTTTTAATCTTTTTTTGTCATTCATTTTATCTCCTTAGTCATTACATACTGCCCACATTTTCTTCCATTATTTATTTTCATAAAGTGTCCAGACATTTCTAAAATTTTAGGGATATCTCTTTTTGTTGCCTTTCTTGTTTTCACCATCTTAATCAAAATAAAAAAACAAAACTATAAAAATCTACCGAATCTTACAACCCATAACCAAAACACCCTCATCTTTTAAACGTTGAACAGGAGCATAAACAAAACCTTTCTTTTCATATAGTCTTCTTGCTCCTAAATTCTTTTCTGCCACATTCAAAGTAACATAATCAGTATCCATTTTTCTTGAACGCTCAAGACAATCATCAACCAAACAACTTCCAACCCCTTTCCCGCTTTCCTTAGAAACCATCCAACAAAGATGATTAAAATCTAAATGATATTCTCCTTTCTTTTCTTCAACTAAATCTGTCTCAACCAACATCCCAATAGGATTTTCATTATCAAAACATCCGACATATCTATAAATCGGATTCCTATCCTCGACTTGCTTAGATACATTTCTAAGAGTATGAAGTTTTAATGCTCTTTCAATATCTCTTCCACTATAAAGTGGAGCAATTTCTTCAAGTCTTTTTCTTAATGTTCCAACTAATTCAGGTAAATATTTCTTATCTCGTGGCGTTAAGATTTTTGCTTGATGTTTCATTTTCTAGCACCTTCTTTAATATGACCTAAAATTCTAATTACCGAATCATACACTCCAACCATTCTACTTCCCAAGGCTTCTATTTCTTCATCTCTTTCAGATTCTTTCAGAAAATAAGTTATTTCTTTTAGAGCTTTTAAATCATCTTCAAAACCCCTATACGTTTCATCATTTCTTCTTACTTCAAGATCCTCAGGAAAATTAGAATAGGATGTTCCAGGAGTTTTCCCTAATGAGTCAAGTTGGGCATTAGGGCATATTGATCTAATTCTTTCATCTTTAATAAACTCATGAAGATATATATGGCTACCCTCAGCCCTAGATTCTACAGGGACTCTTTTATCATACTCCCCATCATAATCTGGCTTTCCAATATCTAAAATTGAGGGAGTTGTTTCCCCAAAGGGTAAAGCAATAACCCCTTTGTATGAACTCCATCCCAATCCAAAAATAGGATCTGCTCTGATTATCTCTCTTCTCAATTTTGTTGCATTATCTAAAATTTTTTTTGTTTCTTTTTGTAATCTATTGAAATAATTAGTGTTTACATTCCATTTAGCACTCTCGCCAGCTCCTTGCATTAAATCGCTAAAGACTGCTGTTTGACTTTGCTTATTAAACATACATCCTCCTAAATGGTTCAATACACTTTCATTATGAAAGATTTCTTGTTGATTAACATAGACATCAAAATCAGGAAAATTCCATGTTAGTCCAGAGATGTCCCCAGATTCAACGATGGTTTGTTGTTTTCCTCCATGTAAAATATCACTAGCGACACGATGATAGTCTTTCATATCTCTAGATTTAAGCAGTCCTAAAATATATTTGATTCGTGCTCGTTCGGTATGTGGGCTAAATTGTTCTTGAAAACCATAAGAGTTAAAATAGTCTTCAATAGTTTTTCCCTTTGATTGATAAATTCTTTTAAGTTCTCTTCCGAAAACCTCTGCAGTTTCTCTTTCTTCAAGATTCCTACTTGTTCTCTCTGACATTTTATTCACCTTTCTCCTTTCTTAATTCCCAAAACCGCAGCAGGAAATCCGACATATCTTTCATTTTCTGTTGCGAAAAATTCTTTTTCTGCAGGAGAATATCTAATTTGAGTAACATTTTCATGGTTTGTTCTATCTCTATATTGGTGACTTCCCATCGATACACTTACAGGTCTCGATTCTTTTGGAAAGGATTGAGTGATGTGTTTTTGCAAATAATCCCTGAATGCCCATCTAAAAATCTCATGTTCTCCTAATTCATTTTGAGGCACCCTCAAACAATCTTCATTTGCAAAATATTTTGTCACGTCCAAAACCCTTCTTTCTTCTGGAATTTTTTCCGAATCTTCTTGAGCCATTTGCAGATATCTGTCCGCACTTTTTATAAAATATGGAGAAACTTGCCAAGCCTCTTCTATATTTCTTCTGGCATCTCTATCTTTGCCTTCCACCTCTGCAAGTTTTACATGAAAATCTGCTCTTTTTTTGGATTTTCTAAGTTGCTCAACTAATTTTTCGGCAGTCGCAATTTCTACAAGAGGGGAATCTCTGACTAAAAGAATTGATTTATCTGGCACATAAACAACGCTTTCCCTTACAAAACCAATTGGTACTAAACTTAATCTTTCTGGAGGATTTTCATAAATTCTTTTTGCGTAATCTCTCAATGAAATAGGTTCTGCTCCTTGCTCCGCTAAGGCCTTAAGATTATCGGCAAAACTATTCCTTCTTGCAACATAAATGTCATTTTGTATTTTAACTTCTTCCATAAAACAAAACAATTTTCTAACCTTTTAAACCTTTCTATGTTTACTACTCAAGAGTTAATATAGAATACAAAACCTACCCGCCCCACGGATTATTTCATCTTCTTTCTTAGAAATAAAGAAGCAAAGAATAACGCAACAACTTCTCTAATACAATGCCCACCCAAAAAATATTATTTCTAACTACAAACCAATCGGCGTCTCGAACTCAAGCCCCGTTGCACT
>CAZYXM010000045.1:0-5591 GCA_964651205.1 Candidatus Woesearchaeota archaeon | reverse complement strand
TCCCTGTCTCAGAAAACTTATTCGAGAAGTTTTTGTTTCTACTGTTGTGTTACAATATAGATATTTAAATATATACTTTCAAGTATATAGATGGCATCTAATCCCTCAGAGGTCTTGATTAGAGAACTTAAAAGAAGAAGATATTCACCACAGACAATTAAAACTTATGTTGGATGTTTAGAAAGATTTCTTAGGTGGTGTAAAAAACCTATCAATCAAATAACTAAAAAAGAGGTTAGAGAATATCTTGAGATGAAAGCAGATAAAGAAAGGGCAGGCAATACCTTAAACGTAATTTTAATGGCCTTGAAATTTTATTTTGAACAATGTCTTGGAAGAAAAATGTGGATAGATATAAAATATTCAAAGACACCAAAGAGAATCCAGAGATTTCTTACGAAACAAGAAATCTTGAAGATGTTTAAAGAGATTAAAAACTTTCAGCACAGATTAATGATTGAATTAATGTATTCTGCTGGTTTGAGGGTTGGGGAAGTTGTAAATCTAAAGGTTAAGGATCTTGTTCTAGAAGAAGACCATGGTTTTGTTAGAAATGGAAAAGGTGGAAAGGACAGAGTTTTCGTCATTGCTTCGATTGTTAGGGAAAAATTAAAATATTTAATTGAGAATTTTTCTCGTGATTTAGCAGATTATGTCTTCTTGACAAACCGTGGGAGAAAGTACAATATTCGAAGTTTGCAGGCCATTGTTAAAAAATCTGCGAAAAAATCTGGAATAGAAAACTGGCAAGAGGTTCATTGTCATACTTTGAGACATTCATTTGCAACCCACTTAATTGAGCATGATTATACTGTTTCGGATGTTCAAGCCTCGCTTGGACATAAAAGTCCTGAAACTTCAATGGTTTATGTCCACGGAAATGGAAGGCTAATTGGAATCAAAAGTCCTCTGGATTTTTAGAACTCTTTTAAAGGAGAGTATAGAAAACCTTAAATCTATTGAAAACCTCTAAAAAGAGGAAAATGAATGCCATCACCTCATGGGAAAAAAACCTAGATGAAGCTAAGAAACAGATAGCAGCAGCCACAAGACTTTCATATACTGGCTTGACAATTCTAAAAGACAATAGTTTTTTGATTAAAATCTTCAATGAACTGACACTCGCTACAACAAACCTTGTCAAGGCGTATCTGTTGTATGAGGCGCAGGAAAAAGCAGTTAGACTATACAAAGACCCTCTAATGAACCTCAAGGTCTTTGTTACAAGGGTTGCTCCAAAATACATAGAAAAAAAAGACATTGACAACATACTCAGAATGTTGAAGCTCGGAAAAAAACATGAAAAAGCCTCATTTGAATTTTTAAGAAGAGACAAATTTGTAATTTTAAATGATAATGAATATTTTACATTGTCAATAACTGAGATAAAACAGTTCATAATTTCAATAAATCGGCTTTTTAGCAAGTTTCCAAAAAAAGAGTAAGATATTTATACCCCATTACCCTGATAAGTTCTGCCCTTAAAATTTGAGAGATTAGTATGATTTCAGAAATAACCAAAGAAAAAACTAGTGCAGACCATCTGCTATATGTAAGCTTGAAATACACAAAAACTTGTGATGTTATACTTAATCTTGTTGCTAGGTGGAAAAGTATGATGGAAATAAGCTTTGTTGCCCTGATTGAACAAGGTATCGAAGAAAAGAAAATACCTAAAATGCCTGGTAGTCCAAAAGAAAGAATTGAGTTCATGAAAAAATATTTTAAAAAATATAAATCAATACAGGAAGCAATCCCATTATATGTTTTTTTCAAAAGAATTCCAGAGTTAAAAAAAGTACGTGCAGGCGAATTTAGAAAGAATGTTTGTCTAACAATTGTCGAATCATCTTCTACTGTCGAGATTAATATGGATAAGTTAAAAGAATATTCAGATATACTCGAAAGATTTATAAGTGAAGTTAAGCACAAGATTTCTAGCTAAGAATTTAAAATGGGACGTATAATCTCTATAATCTCTGGAAAAGGCGGTGTTGGTAAGACGACAACTGCAATTAATCTAGGGGCTGCATTAAACAAACAAAAATTGGGTGTGGTGGTAGTAGACTTAAATCTAAACACCCCAAATGTGGGTGTTCACCTCGGTGCGCCTGTTGTTCCAGTAACATTAAACCATGTTTTAAAGGGGAAAGCAGATATTGAAGAAGCTGTTTATGAGCATTCATCTGGAACTAAGATTGTACCGTCTTCATTGTCAATAAAAGAACTTACAAAATTTAATCTAAAAAAAATCCCCGGAATTATGAAAACATTAAAAGAGAGCTATGACTTTATTTTATTAGATTCTGCTGCAGGTTTTTCAGAGGAAGCTATTGCCACGATTGATGCTGGAGAAGAAATAATTATTGTTACAAATCCGGAGATGCCTGCTGTTACTGATGCTTTGAAGGCTGTGAAAGTCGCAAGAGAAAAGGGGAAAGAGGTCAAGGGAGTGATAATAACAAGGCACAAGGGTGCAAGATATGAAATGCCTTTGTCTTCTATTAAATCAATGCTAGAAACTCCTATAATCGGGATTGTTCCAGAAGACGATTCTGTAAAAGAATCTTTAAACAGAAGGGATGTTGTTGTTCATGTGAAACCAAGAGGCAAGGCATCAAAAAAATATATAGAGATTGCTGGAAAGATTTCTGGGAATGGTAAAAAGAAAAATTCTAGTGTTTTCTCAAAGATATTTAATGGTTTTGGCTTGGTTCATTTTGAATAGTTTTTAGTTAGGTAGATTGAAAAAGCTTATAAAAACTCTTTTCTATAAAGAACAATGAATGTAGGTGATATAATTAGTGGTTTTGTGATGAAAATTGGAGATGTTTTTGTCTCTCAATTTAATAACATGCAAGGGAGCGAAGCCATTATTATGGAGATTGCACTAATCCTTATTTTGTCGACGGTGTTGGCTTTTATTGCTCGGATCTTGAGACAACCACTTATTCCGGCCTATGTTTTAACTGGTTTGATTATTGGCCCATTAGCACTTGGTCTTGTAAAAAATATTGATTTAGTTAAAGGCTTGAGTGAAATTGGAATTGCGTTTTTACTTTTTATTGCAGGTTTAGAAATTTCTTTTAAAAAAATTAAAGAAGCAAATTTAAAGAAAATTTCGATTATTGGTTTATTTCAAATTTTAGTCATTTTTGGAATTACGATTCTTTCTGCTAATTTCCTAGGTTTAAGTTTGATACAGTCTGTTTATCTTGGAATTGTTTTGAGTTTTGGTTCTACAATGGTTGTTGTAAAACTTTATTCAGACAGTGGTGAGTTGATTACAATGCACGGAAGACTTGTGCTAGGTATTCTTCTACTACAAGACCTTGTTGCTATCATTGCTATTGCCTTATTCATGAGCGGGGGCTTTAGCATTATTCCTGTTTTTATAGCTCTTGTCAAACTTGCGATTTTACTAGTTGTTGCCATTTTACTTCAAAATCTTATTTTGAATAGGCTCTTTAAGTTTGCTGCAAAATCTCCTGAATTACTGTTATTAAGTTCTCTTGGTGTTTTGTTTTTATTTATTATTCTTGCCTTTGTTTCTGAACTATCTGCGGTTATTGGTGCTTTTATTGCAGGTGTTTCATTAGCTAATTCTCCATTTAAAATTGAACTTGAGTCAAGAATTTCACCATTAAGAGATTTCTTTTCTATATTGTTTTTTGTTGCCTTGGGTATGCAGGTTGTATTTTCTGGACTTGCACAGAGAATGAATGTTTTTATCTTCTTGATTGTGGGGGCAATTGTAGTCAAACCAGTTATTACAACATCATTATTGAGGTTGGGGGGCTATAGGCCAAAAACAAGCTTCTTAACAGGAATCTCACTTGCACAACTCTCAGAATTTTCATTGATTATTGGTATGCTCGGGTTTTCTCTAGGTGTTTTAGATCAGTCTCTACTTTCCACAATTATTCTAGCTACAATTATTACAATGGCACTTACCACCTATCTTGTTAAGTATAAAGAAAAACTTTACAGGATAAGTCGAAGACCTTTGTCTATTTTCAAGTTTATTCCAATAAGAGAGAACTTAGAATACACCGATAAAAAAGACAAGAAAATTCTATTGATAGGCGCGCATAGAATGGGCAGCCTGATTTTGAAAGACCTTGTCAAGAAACATAGAAAAGAAATCTTAGTTGTTGATTATAATCCGGAGATAATTAATACTCTTATCTCTAGAAAAGTTTCTGCTATTTATGGAGATTTAGGAAGCCCAGATTTACTAGAACATGCTTGTATTGACAAGATTGAATTAGTTATCAGCACGGCCCCTAGACTTGAAGATGGGGAAGTATTGATTGAGAAGATAAAAAAGAAAAATTCAAGCATAAGACTTGTATTGACTGCTTCAAGAATTGATGAGGCACTTCGTTTATATGAACTTGGAGCTGATTACGTTATACTGCCAAAAGTGATTGCAGGAGAGCAGATGTCTAGCGTAGTTAAGAAGATTTCAGATAAAAACCTTAATTTAAAAGAACACAAGAAAAGACATGTTCAAAAATTGAGAAAGATTCACCAGGTTTTGTATTAAAAAACATTTAAATAACAAGGAATTCTTAATGTCTTATGACTGTTGAAGAGAAAGAAAAGCTTATTGAATCCTTGTCTCAAATAGAAAGGAAAGTATTGCCTTTTTTGCCTGGAAATGTTGATTCTATTGAAGAGAGGTCTGGTTTAGATAGGACTACAATCTTGAGGGCTTTAGAATTCTTAAAAAATAAGAAACTTGTGAATGTGAATGTTGAAGAAAGGAGGGTGGTGGATTTGGGGGTTAATGGAATTTATTACCAGAAGAAAGGATTGCCTGAAAGAAAATTGCTTGACATACTTGGGCAAAAAGAAGGTTTCTTGCTTAGAGAAATAAAAAACTTGACTGGGCTAAATGATAATGAGGCGAAAGTTTCTGTTGGAGTTTTAAAGAAGAAAGCACTTGCAGAAATTAAAGAAGGGAGGATTGTATTTACAGGCACCAAGGAAGAAGTGGCTAAAAAGATGCTTGAAGAGTTGTTATTAGAAGGTTTGCCAAGAGATCTAGAAGATTTAAAACCAGAAGAAAAATTGGCTTTGAAAAACTTACAAGATAGAAAAGAAATAATTGAATTAAAAGAGGGGAAAAATATTGAAACTGAATTAACAGAACTTGGAAAAGAAATTTCTCAGGGAAAATTAGATGTTGCCTTGATTGAGAAGCTTAATATGAAAATGATAAAAACAGCGACTTGGAAAGGGAAGAAGTTTAGAAGATATGATATTCTCGGGCCTGTTCCAAAAGTTTATGGGGGTAAGAGACACTTTGTGAATCAATCAACAGACTATGCAAAAAAGATTTGGTTGGAGATGGGGTTTAAAGAAATGGCCGGTTCTTTGGTGCAGACAGGCTTTTGGAATTTTGATGCTTTATTTACAGCACAAGACCACCCTGTAAGAGAAGAACAGGATACATTTTATATAAAAGATTTGAAGGGCAAACTTCCAGCAGATAAACCTTTTATAGAAGCTGTTAAGAAATCTCATGAGGGTGGAAATTTTATTGCTGGGGGGGTTTCTAAAGGGTGGGGGTCTGATTGGCATGA
>CAZYXM010000044.1:0-5593 GCA_964651205.1 Candidatus Woesearchaeota archaeon | reverse complement strand
TGTTGCAATTGTTTGGTTTATATTTATTGTCGGGTTTTCAGTGTTTGGTCCAGTTATGTCTTCTGTTAAAGGATTTTCTTGTGTTGAATCATTTACTAGGTCTTTTTCTATGATTTCATATTCTGTGAAATGTTTTACTCTTATGGTAATATAATCATTAGTTATGGCGAGGATTTCGCAGTCAGTGCAAATTTGATTGTCTCTTAAAATTACTGGGGTGGTAATGTTTGGATTTCTAAAAACGATTAATGCTGTTTTGTTAAGTTCAGGAATGTTTCCTGTATTAATTCTAATTTTGTTTTTGTTTATTTTGACATCATTATCTAAATTGATTTGACTTCCTCTTGTTAAGTTTATTGGCTGTTCAAATAGAACAAGTACCTCTTTTGTTCCAATTGAGAAGCTAGGTATGTTTTCTAAATCTGTTCCAGAGAGTTTTGTAGAATGTGTTTTATAGTTTTCCATTTTAGGTAGTGTGCATCCATTTTTGTCTACATTGCCTGGCGTTCCTAAATTTGGGCATTTGTCTTTTGTGTTTGCTACTCCATCTCCATCGGTATCTTGGACTATTGGTTGTATTTCCTCTAGTTCTTCTCCAGATTCCTTTAGAATGTATGTGCATGTATCAGATTCGGTTTCTTGATGGGTTATCCCTCCTGAACATTCTGCTGTTTTTATCCATGTTGTTGAAAATGTATTTTGTGGGGTGCATTCTCCTGTGACGTTTTTCCAGTCAGAGTTCGTGCAGGTTCTTATTACTTCAAATGTGCAGGCAGGGTCTTGGTTTTTCCAGTGTTGATTTAGTGTTTGCAGGTTTTTTTGGAATTCTGGGATCCTGGCAGGGGTGTCTCCTTGTTTTGCGTGCCATAATAGTAAATCGCCTAAGAAGAGTAATAATGAATTTGAGTGTCCCTTTAAGGATACGATTGCATCTCGGGAGGCTATGGGGGCTGCGGTTTGGCTTCTTTGTTCATATGAGGGCAGTCTGCCCCCAGTTTTAACATCTCCGTTTGGTTCTCCGGTGGCAATTTCTATGAAGACTGGAAAGTTTGGGTCCTTGACTGCGTTCTTCCATGTGTTGTGATAGTTTATCATTGATTGACCATATGGTTCTCCGGTGTAATACCACGGGAGTATGAAATCTACTAAGTTTGGCCAGTCTTTTGCGCAGATTCCAGAAGGGCATGGTTGTTGGTTTGTTGCCCAAGCGGGGTGGGGTTCTTCTCCTAGAATTCCTCCGTGTGCATGTGCGATGTCTCTTAATGTTCTTATGGACTTCTGGCCATTATCTCCGTCTGCTTGCATATTATAAAATGCAGATGTTTCTAAGTTCATGAAAAAACCATTTATGTATGGGTTGTCTTTATAGACTGCTTCTGCCCATCTTCGCATTGTGTTGCTTGAAAGTCTTCCTGAGAATTCTGTTCCAGCTCTTTGTTCTTCTCCTAGTGGCACTTTTATAAATACCATTATTCCTGCTTCTCTTAATTTTTTTGTATCTTCTTTTTTAATATAATTTATGTTTAGGTATCCAAAACCATAATCTTCTTTTAGTTTGATTAATTCGTCAACACTAAGGTGTCTATATGCAGAGGTTCGTTCTGATGGTGTTTGTCCGATTGTTACTGCAAATGTGTGCATTCCCCATTTTCCATATAAATCTGAAACAGTTGTAATATTTTTGCATAAGGGTAAATCTATTTCCCCAACACTTTGTGTAATTTCATATTGAACAGGCACTCTTAATTGTTCACAAGTCGCAGTCTTAGTTACACCGGATGTTGGAGTAGTTGAAGTTTGGTCAATTGTCCCCCCAGTTATTCTTAAAATATATCCAGGACCCCTCCGATTACCTGAAGGAGAATTAATATTAGCATATAGTTTGCCATTATTTTCTGTTAAAAATCCAGCAGCATTCACTAAATTTCCACTTACACCATAATTAGAAAGATCTTGTTTCGAGAATGCTCTTGTCCAAGATCCTCCGACTGAATCTGGTTCCCGATACCATATTTCAGGATTACTTCTCTCATCAACAACTATAGTAAATAATTTTCCATCGAAAATTTCAAAATCGCCAAAATGATCAAAACCAGGAAAGGTTTTTTCCCTATTTAAGTTTACACCATCATAAGACCAAATTTCTGCATCATAAGAAAACCCTATAAATAATTTATTATCAAAAACATGCGCTCTAGATCCACTTCCAGGACCTGAAGAGAGTATAGTTTTTACAGAACCTGAACTTGTTACCTCATAAACTCTACCACCAGAACCAGTCCTATACGCACTTGGTGAAGTTCCGATTACATACAACTTTCCATTATAAGAAGTTATGTGAAATGCAAATATATTATTTATGTTTTTCCATTTAGTACAGGTAACTCCATTTGAGCAAGGACAATTCCAAAGTTCTGTTCTTGTTGTGCTATCTCTTGCTAATGCTATTAAATACATATTGTTATAGTATTCTGCACCCAATGTATAATAACTTCCAAGATCATAACATCTCTGTCCATTTCTAAATACTACCCCTCCTTCTGAGGTAGCATAAATATTCTCATTCAAATTATAAACTCTAGAAGATTCATCTCCAGAAGAAATTTGTACTGACCGCCAGTTTATGTAAGGGGGATTAGAAAAATAATAAGATTGAGGATTTCCATACATCCCACTGTATATTGTATCTCCTACAGAGGCCATATGCCATAAATAATTTGGAAGTTGTGCTATCCTTTCCACAGTGTATTCTACAGTAGTGCTAACAACTTCTCCAGTCAAACTCTTAAAAAACAAAAACCCAAGGAGAATAATTATAATTAGTAGAACAATAGATAAGATTAATACTAACGAATTCCTCTTCTCTTTTTTCATAAATAAGAGTAAATTTAGTATTATTTAAACATTACTTAAAACTAATTAAAGAATTATCTCTTAAACCATCTACCATTTCTTTTTTTAACTTTGGCTTTTCCTTTGTTTTTTCCGAAATAGAAAAACCAAAAATCGAGATTAAAACAATGGCAAGAACAACAATAAAAAAATTTACTCTTTTTTTCATATTTAAACATCAAGGACGACTTGCGCTGTCCATTTATCATTTTTTTGTTTCACAAACATCTCATTATAAGTGACTGCCTTGACATCATTTGTGAATTTATAGTTTTGTGTTTTGTCGCCGAGTATTGTTGCTTTTAATTTAAAGTTTTCTTTGTCTATTTCTATTCGTTCTATTTTTGATAATAAGAATTCTTCCGAATCTAGCAAGACAAGAAATTCTTCTAGGAAATTATAGAGCAAACTTTCATTGTCTTTACCTTCTACTATGATGTCTCGAATTATTCTTTCTTCTATCTTCACATCTCCGAGTATTGTTTCGCTTAGGGCTTTTGCACATTCGACAAAACAGATTTCTAATGTGTTTGCTTCTGCTTGAAACTTTACATCTGCTGCATGTTCTAGGAATTTGTGTGTCATGTTTTTGACAAGAAAAATTACTTTAATATCTTTCCGGTTTCAATATACCAAAGATATAAATCTAATTCAGCAAGATTAAGATTTGTTTGTTCTGCGAGTTTTTCAAGTTCTTTTTCTATGTTGAGATAAATTTTTTTTGTTATTGTCTTATGTTTTTGGATTATGTTTTCAGCGACGAGTAAGTCTACAATATGGAAATCAATTATTGCAACATCTTTGTAACCGATGTTTCTTAAAAAATGTGAAGATTCTTTCATGCCGAGACCTTTTACATTTCTTGAAATCCATTCTCTCATTTCTTTTCCATTTGTATTCATGACAAGTTTGCAAAGTTCTGTTTTACATTCCCTTGCTTCTACAATTCTGTTTGCTCTTTGTGGCCAGAATCTATGTCCTGCTTTTTTGAGTTTTTCTGCTAATTCTTTTTCAGGCAGATAATGAAAGTCTCTGCCCATGTCCTTTTGAATTTGAATACATTTTTCAGCTTGGAAATTTGCAGTTAATAAGCAGAAACAAAGCTCAGAAAAAACAGTGTCCTCTTTTTCTTTTCCTGTTTTTTCGAATTCTTTTATTCTTCCTCTTATAATATTTGAGATTTCAGAATTTTTGAGTTCTTCAATTTTTTGTATTAGATTTTCCATGAGGGTTAAAAGACAAATATTTATTTAATTGTTTCGAATTAGGATTAATTATATTCCCACAATTCATGCAGATTACAAAAAGCTCTTGCTTCTGTTGGTTCAAAAGAAAATTCTGCTCTTGGCGATTCTTCGGGCGTTAAGAAAACTTTTGCAATTTCCTTTCCATCTGTTGCTTCAATCCATTCAATAAAATGTTCTTTTGTCATGGGGTGTTCTACACTGCCAACTTTTACTGCATTCCCGTTAATGATTGGGACATGTTTTTCTGCTATGTCTGTTTCATCTTGTGCTTTTTTTTCTTTTAGTAAATTCATTGATTGACCACAACAAACTAATGCTCCACTTCCATCATGGAGTAGCTCTACAATGTTTCCACAGATTTGGCATTTATATACTGGTTTCATTAATAATTTTCCCCAAGAATTTCATAATATTCTCTTTTGTGTTTACAAGTAGGACAGATTTCCGGTGATTCCTCACCTTCGTGAACATAACCGCAGTTTCTACATCTCCACTTTACACTCCTGTCTTTTTTGAAAACAGTTTTGTTCTTTACATTTTCTAGAAGCTTTCTATATCTCTTTTCATGTTGTTCTTCCACTTCTCCAATCTCTCTGAAAGAAACTGCAATTTCTTTGAAACCTTCGTCATTTGCTATTTGTTCAAAACTTTTGTAGAGCTCTGACCATTCCTCTTTTTCTCCATTTGCCGCTGCTAGCAGGTTTTCTTTTGTTGTTGAAATTTTTCCGGCGGGATATTTTGCTTGAATTTCCATAGAGATTCCTTCTGATTTCTCAAGGTATTTAAAGAAAATCTCTGCATGCTCTTTTTCATTGTCTGCAGTTTCTAAGAAAATTGCTTCTATTTGACGAAAGCCCTCTTTTCTTGCAACTGATGCGAAATAAGTATATCTGTTTCTTGCCTGGCTTTCACCTGCAAATGCTTTTAATAAATTCTTTTCTGTCTCACTTCCCTTTAATTCCATATTTTTTATTGGGGGCGGGGGTTTTTAAGGTTTTGTAGACTATGTTAACTCCCGAAGGTTTTTATATTAAGGTTGCTTTTGATTTTTATGAAATCACATTACGGTTTAGACATTATCGGAGACATTGGGATTTTGAATTTTCATAGTTCTCATTTTAAATTTACAAGGAAAAAAATTGCACGCAAGATTTTAAAAGAAAATAGAAGTTTGAAAACGATTCTTGAAAAGGTGGGGCGGGTTTCTGGTAGATTAAGAAAGACAAAATTTTTGCATCTAGCTGGTGTGAGAAAAAAAGAAACAATACATAAGGAAAATGGTTGTAAATTTTATTTGAATGTTGAAGATACTTATTTTTCTCCCAGGTTGTCAAATGAAAGAAAGATTGTTTGTGAAGGGATTGCTAGGAAAGCAAAAAATAATTCAAAAGTTCTCGTGATGTTTGCGGGTGTTGCCCCATTTCCAATTGTTCTTGCTAAATTCTTAAAACAAA